>JAEEOD010000408.1 GCA_016284115.1 Bacteroidaceae bacterium | reverse complement strand
CGATGGCAGCTACTATTTCACTTTCAAATATACTTTTGATAAGGCGATGGCACAGCGAGGTTATTTTACTGTAGATAAAGGCTCAGTTACGGTAAATGGTGTCAGCCTCACAGTTTGCAACCCCACAGATGACACCTTCCAGGTCGCCATTATCCCTTACACCTTTGAGAATACCAATTTCCACAACATCAAGGTAGGTTCTGTGGTCAACCTTGAGTTCGATATCATTGGCAAATACATCAGCCGACTGATGGAGTACAAATGATAATTATATAACTATTATATAATTATGAAAAAGAATTTGAAATATGCTCTTATTGCCAGTGCTGTGGCCGTCATCGTTTGTTTGGTAATTACTTGTGCTAAATCGATTGAAAACAAACAAGTTGTGCTTGCAACCGATGATAGCAGTGAGTTTGTAACCATTACAGATGTTGTGCCAGATGCTATTTTGGAGATACGCTATTTCAGTACCTATAATTTTGTGGGCAAGCGCATTGATGGTTATCTGGAGCCAACAGCTCTTTTGACTCGTAGAGCAGCCGATAGTTTGCAGGCGGTGAGTAAAGATGTGATGGCGCAAGGCTACAGATTGAAGATTTATGATGCCTACCGTCCTCAGAAAGGAGTGGATCATTTTGTGCGTTGGGCAAAAGATATCTCTGATACGCTCATGAAGGCTTATTTTTATCCTGATTTGAATAAGGATGTTCTTTTCCCACAAGATTATATCATGGAGAAGAGTGGTCATACTCGCGGCTCAACGGTGGATCTCACCTTGTTTGATATGGCCACAGAGAAGGAAGTGGATATGGGTGGCACGTTCGACTGGTTTGGTGTGGAGAGTCATCCTGACTTCTGTGGCAATCCTGAAACTGGAGAATATACAGGTGACAATAGCAAGAGTCCTGTGGGGCGCTCCATCACGGCTGAGCAATTTGCCAATCGTATGTTATTGCGTCAGGCGATGCTTCGTCATGGTTTCAAACCGGTGGATTCAGAATGGTGGCACTTCACTTTGGGTGATGAACCTTTCCCCGACATCTATTTCACATTCCCTGTGAAACAGATTAAACGATAAAAATAATGAGCCTCTATAATGAGGCTCTTTTTATGGGACTTCTTTTCTTCCCCGTGAGGGAGGAAATAATCTCTCGTTAGCAATAAAAAAACAGTTGGTCTGTAAGCCGGGTTCTGTACCCCACAAAAGTAGGGTGCCTGTCATTTATCTGAGCCTGCTGTCACCAACAGGCTTTATCGGTCCACCCTCTGGCATTGGACGAGCAGCCCTTATAGCGCCAGTTTACATGACCTTTCAACTTCCAAGAAGCACAGCTCTTATGTCACCACAAGACTGGTAGGCTCTTACCCCACCTTCTCACCCTTACCTCCGAAGAGGCGGTTGTTTTCTTCTGCTTTACTCAACCCTCGCGGACTGCTTCCCGTTAAGAAGTGGAATGCTCTGTATTGCCCGGACTTTCCTCCTGCATCCCGAAGATACACGCGACAAGCCGACCAACTGTTTTTAACTCTTACTCCTCCATTAATGGAGGGGGAGTTTTTAATAGTGGCGGCAAAATTAATGCTTTATTTACAAATTACCAAATGTTATAAGTCTTTTACCTTTGTACTGCCTGTCTGTCGGAATGAGGCTCTCGCTGCTTCAAGTACCTCATATTGTGGTTTGAACTGCTCTTTGTAATCCACCATAAAGTCTTTATAACCAAAACCTTTTGTGCTGAGGCGGTCTATAGTTTCTGCCAACGTAATATCTACACATCCAGATGCTGGCATATACACCTCCTCTTGGCTCTTGTCGGTGGCATTCATGATTAACAGTTCAGCCTCAGTCAACTCATTCAGTACTGTTTGCGTCAACTGGATAGGGATGTGGCACTTGTTGGAGAGCTGACGAGCCGAATAGGGTTTGTCAGCCCCTTGATCATATTGCTTGCAAATCATTGACATCAGTACCACAGCAATATAATTGCGATACTCATAAGAAGCGTTGTTCACCTCCTTGTAGTTGTCGTAGCGCTTGAAATTCTGCATGATATGCGTCAGCTGGGCACCTAAGATGCAGATAGTCCAAGACACTTGCAACCACAACAGGAACAACGGCAAAGCTGCAAAACTACCATAGATGGCATTGTATTTCGATACCCAAACCTGTCCGCTGATGTATAGGAACTGGAACGCTTGGAACAAAGAACCTGCAATGAGGCCGGCTATCAGGGCATAAAGGAATTTCACCTTGGTGTTGGGCATGAAAATGTAGAGTGCTGTAAACATCAGCCAACTAAATACATAAGGTATCAGGCGAATGAGGAATTTCAGCATAGGCGCTATCAGCGCATAGCCTTCTATCTTGCTGAACAGTGTTGACATAAAGATGCTCAGACCTCCACTAATGATAATCAAGATAGGCATCAGAATCAACATAGAAAAATAATCGGTGACCTTGCGATAGGCCGTGCGGCTTTTCTTCACATACCAGATATCGTTGAAGATGCTCTCCATGTTGTTTACCAAACTGATGAAGGTCCAGAACAAGGCTATCAGACCTACTCCCAAGAATACGCCACCCTGGGTTTGAGAAAGATAGGAGTCAACAAACTGGAAGAGATGTTTGGTGGTCTCGTTGTTACCCAACAAACCTTGCTCAATCTGTTGACGGAGGAGGCTATCGAAGCCAAAACCACGGGCTATGCCAAACAAGATGGCAAGGATGGGTACTATGGAGAGCAAGGTACTGTAGGTCAGGGCAGCAGCCTTGTTACTGATACTGTCGGCATTGAAACGGTTTATTAGAATATAGATTACACGTGTGATGTAGGCCACTGCATTCTTTAGCGACAGCTTCTGATACACGCTGTCTTGCCATATGCCGAAAGTGACAAACTTGATGAGCCACTCCCATACCTTATCAATTAACTCGATGATTCTGTTAAACCAAGCTCCCATAATCGTTTATCAATATTTTACGTTCTTAACGCTCTTCCAGTCGATATCCTTGGTGCTTTGTGCCACCTTGGCGGTTGGAATCACAGCACCTTTGCGCACCAATATAACAGCCTCCAGCTTGTCAGTGGTGATGTCATTCCACCCAGCCTGATAGGTCTTGCCCGTCTGATAATCTACCCAAGCGCCTCCAGGAAGATACACCTTGCGTGTCCAGTGACGCAAGCCTGTAGTGGGGCGATGGTTGGTGTTGTTGTAATTATTCTTAGGATCTACAAAGTCCTGTGGCGCATCGAAGATTGGTGCTACCAAGATGTCTTTACCAAAGAGGTACTGGTCTTCTACCATCCAAGCCACAGGGTCATCAGGATACTCAATAAACATAGCCCTTACCATAGGCAAGCCTGTTTCCGTGCATTGTTTTGCCTGTTCTACTATATAAGGCATTAGGGCGTATTTCATTTCCGCGTTGGCACGGTAATAATCGGTAAATTCTTGGTTATACAGCCAAGGTTCGGTAGGAGGTGCTCCATGACTGCGGGTATGTGAGGTGAGGAAGCCAAAGGGCAACCAGCGACGATAGAGATCTTCAGGGGTTGACTGCACAAAACCGCCTATGTCATGACTCCAGAAAGGAAAGCCCGAAAGGCCGAAGTTCAAACCTGCATGTAGGGTAGAGAGCATTGCCTCGTTGGTATTGGCAGCATCACCTCCCCAATGTAACGGATAGCGTTGTGAACCTGCCCAAGCTGAACGAGCCCATATCACAGCTCCGTCTCTCTGCACATCCTTTGTCACATCCCACACTGCTTTGTTATATCGAACGGGATAGAGGTTATGCTCATACAAACCGCCTCTGCCGTTGTGGTAGAATCCATCGTAAGGAGCACCCTCGCCAAAATCCACCTTGATGGCTCCCACACCCATGTCGAGCAGATTGCGCAAGTGGCCTTGATACCATTTTACAGCCTCGGGGTTGGTAAAATCTAGACATGCGTCCTCATAAGGCAGAGAACCATCGGCATTGCGCACCACCAGGTTCTTTTCAATCAGTTCGTTATAGAACACATTGTGTTGGGTAAAGTAAGGCAACTGCCACAGACTGATGTGGAAACCATCGTCAAGCAAGTCTTTTACCATTTGTTGTGGATTGTCGAAGCGATCTTCGGCAAACTTATAGTCGCATTGCCAATCTACACCAAACCAGCCCGTATCGAGGTGTATCACATCAGCAGGGATACGGTTATCGCGCAGGTTCTTGGCTATGCCGTATGCATCCTTGTCGCTCAGGTAGGTGATGCGACTCATCCAGGTACCAAAGCTCCAAAGTGGAGGCATGGGTGTCTTGCCTACCAGGTTGGTATATTCGTTCAGTATCTCAGCGGGGTTACCAATGAAGAAGAAGAAATCAACGGCTTCGTCAGCCATAAACAGTTTTGTAGCACCTACATAGGTGGCACCAAAGTCGCAGGTGACGGGGGCCGAAGTATGCATGAACACGCCATAACCACGATTGGAGAAATAGAAAGGTACGGGTTTGTACATCTCGTCAGTCTCAGGTCCTTGTGGGTCGGTAACAAACAGGTTCACTTTTTGTCCAGCCTTATTGAGGCCTGTGGGCGATTCTCCACAACCATAGATGCGTTCGCCAGTCTTCAAGCTGAACACAGGGTTCAGCATGCGTGAGTTGTCGGTACCGCTCTTCTTGAAACCGAAAGGCAACAATTTCACCTGACTTACCCAGTTGTCGTCGTTGGTCCAGGTCTGTGTCAGTACCTTTCCACTGGCATCTTTCAGTGTTATACGCCAAGGATGTTTCTGGATGGTCAGCGACCCTTGTTTGCTGATATAAACTATTTCTTTTTCATTTTCCTTACAAGTCCAGGTTACATGAGGGTTGTCTTTCATAAACTGAGGACTCAGCATGATTTCCTCCACTTCCTTGGGGGCTACCAATGAGGTGAGCATTCGTACCCTGACGGTACGGTCGGAGATGAAATCTACCTTGAAACGGAACTGAGGGTCGTTCTCGTAGCCTGTATCGGGGAAATCTTTCATTTGCAACTTGTCGGCTACCACCGTATTGGTGTTGAAAGCTTGACGGGGTTCCAGACTATAGCGAGCCCATTGCACCTTGCCCTCACCAGTAGTGGTGTCAAACTGTGTCAGTTTGTCGGCAAAGAAATAAGTAGCGGTCATATCCACATAGCCACGACTCATGTCTTTGGCTTGATTCATAAGTTGGGCTTCAACCATACAAATAGCTGACAATGCCAATACAGTAGTGAGGATAATCTTTTTCATATTCTTTAGTATTATTTTTTCATGTAAACGATTCTGTCCTTTTACGACGAAGAAATGATTGCTTGGTAAGGATGAAAAATAGTGCCATTCCTGCCATGTGTACCACTGCCATTGTCCAAAAAGCCGAAGCATACCCCATAAATTCTGATACTGAACCACCTATCAGGATACCGATTCCCACGCCCAAGTCCCAAGAGGTAAGTAGAGTAGAGTTGGCGGTACCTCGTTCATTGTTCTGTGCCACATTGATAATCATATTCTGCATAGCAGGCCACATATGGCCATTACCTAAACCAATCAGGATGGCCGAACCATAATAACCCACCATGTTGGGCATTGCGATAAACAGTGTGTAGCCTATGGTAGACAGCACAATGCCTTCTGCAGCATTGCGTGTCAATTTGCCTTCCCTCAGTGACTTTGCTCCTTGCAAACGAGAGAGAATAAGGCCGATACTCAGCAACATGAAGTAGGCTCCTGTGCCTCCAGTGATACCCATTACCTCCTTGCCATAGATGGCCAAGTAGTTGCTCAATATGCCATAGCAGAAACCGAAGAAGCAAATGTTGAGGCCTATCACCCATCCCTTCAGCAGGAAGAAGCGGTCGAGTGAAATAGCTTTCTTGTCTTTCATCAACTGCTTGGCAGGCAACTTCACCGTATAATCTACCGCAAAGCCGATGCCTGCTACAATGAATGCCAACCAGAACAAGGCATCGAAATTGTGTACGTATTTGTATAAGAATACGCCGATTGTGGGAGCTATGGCTGTGGCGAGGTTGTTGCTCAGACCATAGTAGCCAATAGCTTCATTACGACGACTAGATGCTACCACATCGATGGCCACCGTATTGTTAGCTACCGTTGAGGCTCCAAAAGGTCCTCCGTGTAGGGTGCGCACTATGGCAAACATCAAAAGGGTACTTGCCAAAAGGTAACCTCCGAAGATAATGAAATACAGGAATAAACACACCAGCAACACCTTCTTTCTTGGGAAGCTATCTACTATATAGCCACTGAAAGGTCGGAATAACAGTGCGGTAATGGTATAGCCACTCAGCACCAATCCTATCATGTCCTTCGTCGAGCCGAAAGTCTCGCTAAGGTACAAGGGTAGAAGAGGAGTGAGCAAATAGAAGGCGAAAGACATGGTGAAATTCGCCACCATCACCTTCTTATAATTGCTATTCCATAGTTTATCCATTATCAGTGCATCCTTTTTGCTTTTGCAAAGGTAATAATTAATTGCTTTTTCTTAACTTTGTAACAAGAATAAAAAAACAATGACTATGAAAACGATGTGTCTTCACTTTATGAAAGCATGCTCAATGGTTGTAGGCATGATAGTTATGGGAATGCTGTTTTCTCAAGCTGTCATGGCTCAGGGAAATGCACAGACATTTACCCAAGAGCAGTTAAAGGAATATTTCAATAACCGTCCCAAGCCAGACAAATGGATGGAACCAACGGGTAAATATCCTGTAGTGATGGAGGTGGACCCAACGTTAGAAGGTCACACCATCTATCATCCTGTTGACTTGAGAGCCTTCCCTAAGAAAGACAAACTGCCTGTAGTACTGATGTCAGGACCTGGGTGCGACGATGATGGTGATTCATTTCGTCCCTTCTGGACTGAGATAGCTTCGCACGGCTATCTGGTGATAGCTACTGGTGAGCCAGTGCCTGACGGAGTTCGTGCTGCTATGGGAGCCACTACAGAGGAAGACATGAAGGCTGGCTTGGACTGGATTATCAGCGAGAACGAGCGACCAGGTAGCAAGTATTATCAAAAGGTGGACACTAAGCATATAGCTTTGTTTGGTCAATCATGTGGGGGCGTACAGGCATTGAAGTTGTCAGGCGACCCTCGTGTGTCTTTGCTAGGTCTTTGGAATAGCGGTTTGGGAGCAATGGCCGATAATGCTGATCCGAGGCGCAGTAGTCTGATGGGTATAAGTCCTGCATTGAAAGAGATGCTCATCAACTTGCGCATACCTATAGCATATTTTGTGGGCGACACAGATCCAGCTCGTCCAAACTCCACTATGGATTATGGCAATATTAAGACCAATGTACCTGTAGTGTTAGCTGTTCGAGAGATTCCTGGCGATGCTCACGGAGGCACTTTCAGAGAGAAAAACGGAGGCTCTTTTGGTCAGGTAGGGGTAGCCTGGCTCGATTGGCAGTTCAAGCATAGCAAGAAAGCTGCTAAAGTGTTTAAGAGCTCTAAATCATTGCTCTTTACCGATAAGAACTGGGTAGAAGTGAAAACCAAGAACCTTTGATTTTTTTATTCACATCAACATATCTTAATTGTTTTCACTCTTTTGCAACTGATACTGACGGGGTGAGCAACCTACCACTGCCTTGAAATATTTGCCAAAAAAGGAAGGATTTGGGAAGTTCAGCTGATCACTGATTTGCTGAACAGTCAAGTCGTTTTGACGGAGCAATGCCTTTGACTCCAAAACCACATAGTCGCGTATCCACTCGCTGGGCTGACGGTTACTGTATAGTTTTACAATCCTCGAGAGGTATTTGCTGGTAATGCAAAGTTTGTCAGCATAGAAACTAAGTTGTCGTTCTTTGGTATAATTACGTCTCACTTCGTCCATGAACTGATGGAACAACATCTCACCTCGACTTAATTTGGCATCTTCATCTGCAAGGGTTTCAAACTTGGTAATGCAGAAATAGGTCATGGCCTCCATATAGTTCATCAAGATTTCCTTGGTATAGGGTAATTGCAGTTTTATAGCAGATCGCATCATTCTGTACAACATGATGAGATGTGCCATTTCGCCATCAGTATAATGAAATTTCAAGGGGCGTTTCATGTGTTCGCGAAACTTCAGCGAATTTTCCATCTTCATGAGCAGTGGAAAGGCATCCTCGGGTATAGCCATAATGGCTACACGACAGTCTTTCGACATACTGATATGTTCGCCAATGGTACCAGGCACCATTGTCAGTATCTCATTCTTCTGCACTTTCACCTCCTCTAAGTTGATTCGAAGTGTCATCTCACCATTTGCACAAATCATTATAAGAGGGAACGTTAGCTTGATAGGAAATGTTTGTGTGGGAACAAGGCCATCTAAATCAAGGTCTTCTGTAGAGTCGAGGTTGTCGTCAAATAGCACAAAATTTTCCAGTACCAGTTTCCTGTCGCCACTTGGCAGCATGTCCAACTTCAACTCGGTCAGTTTCATTTCATTTTCCATACCTCTTCATTCAGGGATTCCTTTCCCACTACAATTGTTTTGATGCGAAGATAATACAAAAAAAATTAACAACAAAAAGAAAGGCAGTAGAATATAGCAGCATTTGAATGAGGTGCTTTATCCCCTTTAGGACAAAACTGGTAACTTTTTGAGCTTTACAAATGATATGGTTATCACTATCTTTGCACTGTCAATAACAAAAGAAAGAAAAAATGAAAGTAGCAGGAAAAGTAATTGTGGTTACTGGCGCTGGAAACGGCATGGGTAGAGCCATTAGCCTGAACTTGCTGAGCAAGGGGGCAAAAGTGATTGGACTTGACATTAATATGGAGGGTTTGAAGAAAACGCAGGAGTTGGCTGGTAACAACGGCGATGCCATGAAACTAATGCAGTTGGATATTACCAACAGAGAGGCTGTGGAGCAAGTGGCAGAGGAGGCTGTTCAATTGTTTGGTGCTGTTGACGCCATCATCAACAATGCTGGCATCATACAAGACTTTGTGTCAGTAAACGAAATGGAGTACCGCACTATTGAGCGTGTGATGAACATCAACTTCTATGGAACATTATATATGGTGAAGTCATTCTTGCCTCATCTACTTACTCGTCCGCAGGCACATATCGTCAATGTGTCAAGCATGGGTGCCTTTGCTCCTGTGCCTGGGCAGACTTTCTACGGTGCATCCAAAGCTGCCGTCAGAGCTTTGACCGAAGGCTTGATGACGGAGCTGATGGATACCCATGTGGAGGTGAGCGAGGTGTTCCCTGGCGCTGTGGCTACAGATATTCAAGTACACTCTGGTGTGAAAAATGCAAAAAGTGTGGCTGACTATTCTGAAGATGATTTTAAGAAAGCTAATGCTAATATCACTGTACCAAGCGAAGCTGCTGAAACTATCGTGAGTGGCATGGAAGCAGGCAAGTGGAAAATCATCATAGGCAAAGACTGCAAGCAAATGGATTTGCTTACTCGCATAGCTCCTCGCTTTGCCATGAAGAAGTTGGCAGAGGCCATGAAGAAGTTGCATCAGATGTAAAATTGAAAGCGTGAGTCTCAAAAGAGGCTCACGCTTTTTTATCAGTTATATTTCTTTTGTTCATAGAGCGTTAGTTTGCCAGTCATGCCCTCGCTCACTAATGTAGATTCTTTTAGGGATTTGTAATTATCCTCTCCGTCGATGGCCCGCTTTACCAGCGAGTTATAACGACTAGGAGTAACTGTTACGCTGATAGTATTCTCACCCGCTTTAATATATGGGGTCACATCAAACAGATAGGGTTTCCAAATCCGCTCGCCTACCTCTTTGCCGTTGATACTCAAAGAAGCTGTATAATACACCTTACCTAAATCGAGGAAGTAACGTACTTTCTTATTGAACTTGGGTAACTTGATAGTCATGTTGTAATGACCTGGCTCATCAAGGAATTTCAACTCATCGACCTCTCTCCAGTTTTGGGCCTTCAAGCCTTTAAACTCTTTGCCTGCCACTTCTAAGTCCCACTTGTCATTCTCAAATACTGTCTTTGCCTTATGTGGGGCAAAGGCTGACGTGGAGGTGACTGGAATATTCAAAGGTTGCTGACTTACATATAGGAATATGGTACTTAATGGCTTAAGTGTATAGCTTACCAACCCTTTTTTCAACTCCGCCTTACTAATGTTGCCACTTTCTGCATCCATCCAGTAGGCATATTTATAACGCTTACCAATCTGTACATGTAAGGTTGTAAATTCCTCGCTCTCGTTGTAATAAAACTGTGCCAAGTCGCCGTTATCCATTTGCCTGCGAATCTGCTTCACGATGTCTTTTCCGTTCACGCTTCTAAGAGGAGTAGCCAAATTGCCCAACCAAGCGGATGCTTCACTAACGGTAGCCACCGTAGTAGCCGATGGCATTCTTGTAATGTCTTGCATAGCAGAGGCTGTCAGCTTGTCAAGCTGTGCATAATCCTTATAGGAAGGCTGAATCTGGGCAGGCTTGCCGATAGTGAGTACTTTTGCCCCTTGCGTGCAAAGGCTCTGTAAATGTTTAGCGCTGTTTAGTTGGATATATGGCAGGTTGAATAATACAATGCCTTCATACAGATTGCCTCGCACGTTCAATTGCTTGTTGACCTCTAAAGTCATGGCTTGCACAGACTCGTCATTGATCCAATCCCAAGTGATGCCCTGTTTATTCAGTTCGTCAATCAGTGGATAGATTTGTTCCAGCCATTCTGTGCAAAGAGTGTTGCTATAAGCGTTTGCCTCTGACTTTATATCCATAGATGGTTCTACATCAGGAATATAACCTTTTATCAGCAACTCCTTGGGATTATAGGTCTCATCACTGAAGTTCAGGAAAGGATAGTATATCAGTATGTCAGCGTTAGCTTTTCCACTGCGAAGTACATATTGTGCCCGTTGTGCATAATGGTTCACTGAAGATATGTTGTTCCAGAACTCATTGCCCTCATAGATCTCTGACGAGAAGTTTACCCCCATCATAGCGTTGTAGAATGGCCTCCAACCTTCAGGTGCCTGTCCATCGGCCTTATAGTAATAAGGCGAGCCGTGATAGATTACCTGATTCACACCAGCTGAGAGTATTTTGTCGATCACCATCTTCAGCTTCTGCGGGGTGGTGAGCAACGCTCTTCCACTGAATACCGCCGATTCGCTGGTAACGATTGGCTTGTTATACAGATGTGCGCCAGAGGTAATAATCTTGTAGCCAGCCTCACTGCCATAGTTGAACAACATAGTTTCTCCTTCAGGGATGTCAATACTACCAGCCACTCCCATGATGTCCATGTTGATGCCATAGCCTTGGGAACGATGCAGCAAGCCACGAGCGTTCGTCCATTCAGATGAAGCCTCCAAGAATTCTTTGCGCAACACATCACTCAATGTCAGGTCGTAGTCGTAGCGTATACGCCAGTCTTCTTTCCCGAAAGCAAAGGCAGGCTGCTTATCGGGAGCTGCCATGCGGGCATACATATTGTTATAGCCATCCCACAGGTTAGCGGGCAGGGTCAGTGTAGGGTCGTAGCCACGATTAGCCTTGAATGTACTGATAAAACTGTCAGCAAAATGACGATCCACCTTAAACTCGTAACTGTCGTTGAAAAGGGCGCGCAGTGGCTTTCCGTAATATTGAGCAAAGTTGGTTCGTTCGCCAAAATAATACTCATAGTTCTTTTGGATGGTTTTTGCATCAAAGTGGTTGGCCACCAATCCAGCTTTGCGTTTGGCCATCAGCATGGGAGCTTCCATCGCTGACATCGACCAGATGGCAATGGCTTTATAGCCTGATTCCTTGGGTGTGTAAATAAAAGCACCTTCTTTCACAGATGAAGAAATGTCCTCTACGCTCTGTTGGTTCAGGAATAATGTGCCGTTCTCCTCCTTCTCCACCTTGGCTGCCAGCAAAGCAACCACCTTGGCTGTAGGGCGATGTCCTCTCGCTAATTTAGGAATGGATATTTTCTCGGTGTTACCCTGAGGAATATCTATTATGACATATTTCAGGGTCAAATTACTCTCTGCCTCAGAGATATGCTCTCCGCCTGAAGGCCATCCGCTCCCCACCGTCATATCCACAATCAGACCTCGTTTCTGTGCTTCTTCCATCACAGCATCTATGTTTTGGTAATACTCGGGAGAGTCGAAACTTTGAATCCTCGCCGCCTGCTCACGAGTCTTGATTGGGCTCACCAAGGCCATAGGTTGAATCTCTACGCCTCCGAAGTGATTGTCGGCAAAGAGGTTAACTTCGCGCCTCAGTTCTGTTGCCTCCACATCATTGCCTGGCCACCACCATCTAGTCATGGGGGCATACTTTTGTGGCGGGTTGTTGAAACTGTAAGCGCTGAATTGTGTAGCTTCCAACCAGTTCTGTTTTTCCTGTGCGATGGAAGTAGCAGTTATAGCTGCCAACAGCCATATTAATGATAATCTTTTCATAGATCAAGTTTATTATTCTACTTTTAACTCATAGCTTGCCTCCACACCTTCACCAGTAACATGAATCTTCACAATGCCAGGGTTGAAGGAGCGGACAACAGCTTGTGACTGTCCGTAGTAAGTGCTGTATTCACCAGTGGTGAAGCTGTCCTTGGTAATAAGTTGCTGACTACCAAAGCCCAGGAGTTCGCCACCCTCAACAGTTACTTTTAACTTGCGGTCGGCTTTCGACTCCACGATGCCGTTCTCACCCACGAGGTTGATGTTGACGAAAGCTAATTCACCCACCTTGTAGCTGCTCTTCTCTGGTTCGATGCTGATACCTGTTTTTCCTGTAGCCGAAGTCAAGGTTTGCTCATATTCACGACCATTGGTATCAATGGAAACAGCTTTTAAAACACCTGATTCATAGATTACATCGAACGATGCCAAGTAGTTGTTCACTTCCTGCTCACCAATCAGTTTGTCATTGATATACAACTTCACCTTTTGTGCACTGGTATATACCTCAACCACCGTTGGCATACCCTCACAGCCTTGCCAGCTCCATGATGGGATGGTATTGGTGCCTCGCCACATAGCTTTAATGAGTTGCTCTTTATGAATAGGACGTACACCAATACTGGGCTGGTTGTCTTTGCCCCAAATTGCTTTTGTCCAAAGTGCCTCACCTGTGGGGTTGCCAATCAGGTCGATGGCACCACCACCATTGAGTTTCCAAGGATAGTTCTTGCTGGCAAAGTCGGCGTCATCTGAATAGTACCATGCACCCAGTCCAATCTCACCGATATAGTCCCATGCAGTCCACATAAAGTCGCCAATCAGGTAAGGCAGTTTCTCCACTTGTGCCCAGTTGGCAGGCAGATTATGTGGGAAGGTCTCTGTGCCCACAATCACCCTGTCAGGATGAGCAGCTCCATCCATTTCATAACGTAGGTTCGCATAGTTATAACCCGCAATGTCGAGTGCATCCAGTACAGGGGAGCTGGCTTCGTCAATCATGGGCATCAGTACGGCACGCAGCATACCTTCGCTTGACTGTACCATCATGTTGTTATATTGTTCACTGGTAATGGGCTGTCCTCCTGGTGCAGCAGCAGAATTGGCTTGTGCAAAAATGTTCTGTCCCATACGTGTCAAGCCAATGATCATTAGGTTGATGCCTGCTGTAACTGGACGTGAGTCGTCTGCCTGATGCAGACGATCAATCAGTTCCTTAGCCAAAGCTACACCCTTCTCTTCAGCAGGTTCACCCACCTCGTTACCTATACTATACATGATTACTGAAGGATGGTTGAAATCCTTCTTCACGAAGTGGCGGATGTCCTCCACGTAATTATCATAGAAATCCTTTGAATAGTCAAACTCAGTTTTAGTAATGTACCACATGTCCCACAACTCATCCATCACGTACATACCCAGCTCATCGCAAGCTCTCAGCATGGCCTCTGACAATGGGTTGTGTGATGAACGAATGGCATTGAAACCATATTTTTTCAGCAACGCTACTTTGCGGTAAGCTGCATCGTCATATTCAGCAGCACCCAGTATGCCATTATCGTGATGGATGCATCCACCTTGCAGCAACACATCTTTGCCATTTACTTTCAGACCCTGTGTGCTCCAAGTGATTTCACGGATACCGAATTGTTTCTCCTGCTTCTCAATTACCTTACCGCCTTGTTTGAGTTCCACCAATGCTTTATATAAATAAGGAGATTCAGCACTCCATAATTTGGCGTTATTAATGTTCAGTTCCACATTGTCACCTTCAGCAAAAGCAATTTGTTTGTTGCCATCGTAGATGCTGACGCTTACCTCACCACCCTGATGCAAGGTTTCTACTTTCACCTTGGCTGGAGCAATTGAAAGTGTGCTTACTTTCACCTGTTCAATATAGTCCTTTTCCTGAACTATGAGATGCAGGGGACGATAGATGCCAGCACCAGAATACCAACGGCTATTAGGTGTTTGTGAGTTATCTACATCCACACGGATAGTGTTCTCGCCAACCACCAGTAACCCGTCCAAACATACGTCAAAAGGCATGTAGCCATATTTGTAACCACCTGCCTCCTGACCATTTACAAATACCTTACTGTTACGATATACTCCTTCGAAAGCCAGAGTGACATGTTTCTGTAGCAACGAAGCGTCTGCAGTAAATGTCTTTTCATAGTGATACACATTGCCAGGATAAAAACCGTTATGACGACCTTCCTTCTCATCGGCAGAACGAGTTTCAGTCTGCATGGCATCGTGTGGTAGGTTTACCACTTGCTTGTTTGGTTGGGTGTCGCTCCAGAATTGCCAGTTTTGGTTAAAGTCAGCTTGCTCATTAGTGGTGCAAGCGCAGAATGCGGTCATCGATGCAACCGCCATAGTCTTCATGATGTTTGTTTTTTTCATTGATTGTTAAATTACTATTATTCTGGATGCAAAATTAGTACCTTAAGGACAAACAGGGGTGTCCGAAAAGTAAACAAATCTGCTTTATAATACCCTATTTGAACAATAAGGGAGCGAAAGTATCCAAATAGTGGCGCCAGTTCTTCCATTCATGGCCACCTCCTGTTACATAGAATGTGTGGGGCATGCCATGTTGCGTGAGGAGTCTGTCGAGCTCCTGCGCTTCTGCAAACCAAGGATCTGCATCACCGCAACCCAACCAGAATAGTTTATAACCTGCTTTCTTAATCCCTTCGAGATAATTTGACAAAGTATTCTCATCGAAAGCATATGCTGTATTCTTCTGGTTATGTGGATGAGCTCCTGTGCTTTGCGGACAGATGTAGTTGAAATAGCCAGGGAAGAGGTAGTTGGTTCTGAGTGTATGGCCTCCACCCATTGACAGACCAGAAATGGCTCGCCCTTCTTTCTTGGCTATGGTGCGATAATGGCTATCAATATAAGGAATAACGTCCTTGATGAGACTGGTGACATACAAATCCGACTGGATATCGTTCTGCATCAGTGTAGAAGACTCTTGCCCAGGAATGTCGTTGATGTGGGATTGGATCTGGTTGGAATTACCATTAGGCATTACAATCAGCATGGGTACGGCTTTTCCCTCACTAATGAGATTGTCTAGGATCTGAGCTGCACGTCCCAATGAAAGCCAAGCTTCCTCATCGCCACCACCCCCATGCAACAGATAGAGCACAGGGTATTTCGCCTTTTTGTTGTCATCATAACCTGCAGGGGTATAGACTATCATTTTACGTTTTGCTCCAATGGTAGGAGAATCATACCATACGGCAGATACATTGCCCCTTACAGAAGCATCTTTGTAATGGCGAGAGTGGTCACCATCAATGAGGAAGATGCTACGATAGCTGGTACCATCACGATCAATAGATGTGTTGGCAGGGTCACAAACGGTGGTGCCATCCACATTGAAGGTATAGTAATATAAATCTGCCTGGAGGGTAGGGATGGTAACACTCCATACCAGGTTGTTGTTTCGCTTCATGGCGATGGCTGATTCGCCTCTATTTTGCCAAGAGCCTGTAAGACTAACCGTAGTGGCATACTCAGCACGAAAGCGGAAGGTAATGCTATCTTTAGTCACTTCTGGTGAGATGATTCGAGCCCTGCGGGTGTTAGCCATCTCCTGGGCATACAGGCTGCCAATTAAAAGGCAAAATGTCAATAATAAAAGGTTTCTTTTCATGTTACGTTTAGCTCTGAAAAGTTAATATAATTATAAAGGCAAATACTCTACAAACGCCTCCATCGCCTCATAGCAAGCCAGTCCTAGCTTGTCATAGATGCCTGCGGTATTGCGGTTGCGGTCTTCACTGCGTTGCCAGAACAAGCGTTCGTCGTTGCCAAGGAACGGAGCCGACTCCATCTGACTCTGATGGCGGAGGATAGAGTTGCGTTTCGCCCTCAGCTCCTCCGGACTGATCGGTACTGCCATCTCGATGTCTTCAATCTCCCATTCTGCCCAAGCACCGCGATACATCCAGATGCGACAATCTTTCAACCAGGTGGCATCGGCTTCCTTTTCTAAATCGATAGCTGCCAAGACAGCGTTGGTGCAAACACGATGCGTACCATGTGGGTCTGCCAAGTCACCAGCTACGAATATCTGATGAGGCTGAATTTCCTGCAATAACTTTTGCACAATTCTTACATCTACTTCTCCTAATGGATTTTTCTGAATCTTGCCCGTCTCATAGAAAGGCAAATCCAAGAAGTGCACCCTCTTGAGCGGAATGTTGTTGTAGGTACAAGCCGTACGGGCTTCTCCCCTGCGTATCAATCCCTTGATGGTTAAGATGTCTTTTGTATCCATATCACCATCTTTTTTCTCCTTTAGGAATGACTTTATCTCTTGGTATTTCTTCTTGATTACCTCATCTTGGTCAGCATTGAACAGCTGGTTAAAACCATTAATAAAGTGCAGGAAGCGGGTCACCTCTTCATCACCTACGGCAATATTGCCACTGGTTTCATAGGCAATATGTACTTCATGGTCTTGCTGCACCAACCTTCTGATAGTACCACCCATTGAAATTACATCATCGTCTGGGTGGGGAGAGAACACCACAACGCGTTTAGGATAAGGCAAAGCTCGTTCTGGTCGATAAGTGTCATCGGCATTGGGTTTCCCCCCAGGCCATCCCGTGATGGTATGTTGCAAATCGTTGAATATCTTGATATTCACATTATAGGCAGACCCATAGATAGCCAATAACTCACTCAGTCCACCCTCGTTATAGTCCTTGTTGGTGAGTTTCAATATAGGCTTGCCCGTTTGCTGACAGAGCCATACAATAGCACTGCGAATAAGTTTGTCGGTCCACTCACAAGAAGTCACCAGCCAAGGATGATGGATGCGAGTAAGGAATGTAGCGGCAGAGAGATCTAACACCACTTGCACGTTATTGTGCATTTGCAGGAAAGAAGCAGGAATATTGTCGGTAATATTGCCCTCAACACATTCCTTCACCATTTTCGCCTTATCCTCGCCCCAAGCCATGAGATAAATCTTCTTAGATGACAGGATGGTGTGGATACCCATGGTGATAGAACTGATGGGAGGATTGTTGCCAAAAGAACGTGCAGCTTCAGCGCGTGACTCAGCATCCAGTAGTATGAGTCGTGTGGTGGAGTTAATACGTGAACCAGGTTCATTGAAAGCAATGTTACCCAAACGGCCAATGCCCAACAAACAGATGTCGATGCCACCAGCTTCTGCTATCTTGCGCTCATATTCCTCGCAGAAATTAAAGATATCATTCTGACTCAAGGTGCCAGGAGGAGAGAAAACGCGTGTAGGGTCGATATCTACTTGGTCAAGCAACATCTCTTTCAAGGCTTTAAGATTGCTGAACACAGTATCTTCTGCCAAAGGATAGAACTCATAAAGGTTAAACACGATGACATTTCGGAAGCTCAAACCTTCCTCATGATGCAGTCGTACCAATTCGGCATATAACTGTCGGGGGGTGGCCCCACCAGTGAGTACCATCACACAGGGTTTATAGGCAGCCTCGTTTTGCCTAATCGTATCAGCAATTTCATGCGCTATTTGTTTGGAAGCCTCATCGGCATTTTCATAAATGGTAGTGGGCAACTTTTCCAGCCTCGTCAACTGTGCCTGCTCAAAGGCGTTCTTGGGCTTATAATAGCTGGTGTTCACATGGTTCAACGTAATCTGTGATGTTAGGTTCGTTCTCATGATATATAAAAATTAAATTCCTCCTGTAAAGGTAAGGCCTAATTTAGAAACAGATTTCAACTTTTCTGACACAAAGTTGTACGGGTTATGATAAAATAAAGCAAGGAGGGGAAACCTCCTTGCTTTGTGTTTTATTTGAACAATAATGGAGCAAAGTCACGCAAATTGTGGCGCCATACGTGCCAGGTATGACCACCAGGCATGGAAGAGTACTCATGCTTCACGCCTGCCTTGGTGAAAGCTTCGCGAGTAGCAACACAATTCTGGTAAGCGATGTCTTCCTCACCACCCATATAGAACTTGTAAATCTTGAAGCTCTTGTTCATTTCAGCTGCATGCTCCTTCAAATAAGGCTCCCACTTGGCATAGAGATCTTTGCTGGTAGTAAACCAACCTGTACTC
>JAEEOD010000407.1 GCA_016284115.1 Bacteroidaceae bacterium | reverse complement strand
AGGTAAAGATAGTACAAAAAAAAGGCAAACAAACAAATGTTCTGCCAAACTGCTGCACGCTGATACCCCTTTGAGGGCCTTCTGAGGCTGGTCGATGTGCGCCACCCGTCGATTTCGGCCCATCGGGCACGCTGACCTGCCCTGGAGAGGCGCCGGAGGCCGGTCGCCGTGCGCCTGTTTGGCGAAAGGGCGCAATACGGAATTATCCCTTTTAGTGTTGTAAGAATTCTGGACTTTTAGGGTATATAGTCATAGATTTAGGTTAGAGGACTTGAACTATGACTATTTTTGATTTCCATAAGCGTTTTCCCACAGAGAAGTCAGCCATTGATTTCATTATCAAGGTAAAGTACAACGGCACATATGTGTGCCCGTTCTGCGGTTGTGTTCACAGTATCTACCGTGACAATACTAACAACGGCAAGGATTTGTATTGCAATAACTGCAAATCCCATTTCTCCGTATTGAAGGGAACCATCTTTGAGAATACCCATCTTGATATCCGTATGTGGCTTTATGCCATGAACCTCGTTATGGTGGCAAAGAAAGGCATCTCCGCATGTCAGTTGCAGAGGGAACTTGGTATGAAATCATACAAGGGTGCGTGGCGTATGCTTCACCTTATCCGTGAGATTATGGGTAAGGAGGAATACAAGGACTGCTTTGAAGCCATCGTGGAGGTAGATGAAACCTATGTCGGTGGAAAGCCTCGCAAGGAAAACATCCACAACGAGCGTGAAACCAATGAGAAGTTCAACAAGCGTGGGCGTGGCTCATCTTCCAAGACTCCCGTTATCGGTGTGAAGGAAAGGAGCAGCGGCAGGGTTCATTGCGTTGTGGCTACCGCAAATGCCAATGGACAGAAACTCACTGGCAAGCAGTTGCTGAAGGTGCTGAATGATGCTTGCAAGGAAGGTACTACGGTTATGACAGACCAATATAGCGGCTACAATGTCATTGACGAAGGCAGGGTTGAGAATACAAAGAATTTCATCCGTATCATGGTGAACCATGAGGTTGAGTTTTCCAAGGGTGACGGAAAGCACACCAACGGCATTGAATCTTTCTGGGCGATTGTCAAGCGTGGAGTGTACGGAATCTATCACCATGTGTCGGTCAAGCACATGCAGACATACATGGACGAGTTCTGCTTCCGTATGAATCATCGCAAGGTAGAGGACGGATTTACAAACCTCGTGAAACTGTCCGTTGCTGCATAGTTTTCTCGGATTTTACTGAATTTCAAAATATTTATATAAAAATAAGACTCTATAAATAGACTGAATATGGGGCAGAAAACAGATAACAAAGTAATGAAACAGATGCATAATCTATGGAATCAAAAGCCTAATAAAAGGCAGACACTCAGCAACGATGAAATAGATGATATGCTTTCATCTGATGAAAGGGTTGATAAACTTTATAATATGATGAAAGGGAAAATAAACGAAATTGGCGACACCGAGAATGGGATGTATGCCATTGGACAGGTTGCAGGAAGGGCATATGATAGGATGTTAAACAGTCCAAGAAATAAGAAGTCCGATGGCGTTGTGGCATTAGACCCCAAGTATGGTAAAGTTGCACAAGATGCTGCTTATGCTGGCGCAGGTGGTTATATTCAATGGCAGAAGAATTTTGAAAAGGTCAATGGACGCAAACCATCGGATAAAGAAAGACAAGCATATATGCAAAACTATCATAATGGTGTGAATGATTATGGGAAACCTGAATCAGAAAGAAAGGGCGTTGTTAAACTTAGCGAAAGCCAGTTGCGAACAATAGTAGCGGAGTCTGTTAAAAAAGTGCTAAATGAAAGAACTCTGAATATGAAAACAATTGGGATTGTCAGTGGGCTTATGGAAATAAAGAAGATGTCCCAATTTCTTATAAACAAGTACGAAGCCATTGATGATAGTTCTGATGGTATTGAAGCCATATACAATACAGTTCATGATTGTGTGATGCAATTATACCAAGTTACCGAACAATTTGGATATTAAAGATATGATTGTACATTTGCATCATGGGTAAGAAAGTAATAAGGCTTACGGAGTCCGAGTTGAAGGAAATGATATATGAGGCAGTCATTCCCGTCTTGAATGAGATAGATGCTGCCACATATGCCCGTGTACATAGGGCAACCAATCAAGCCAAGTTGGACAACCAGAACGGCAAGTTTATTCACCAAGTGAATCCAAACAAGCAAGAGACGAATGATGACATAATTGCACACGGGATTGACTTGGAGCCAAGAGCCGCCGATTCAATGATAAGCCCATATAAGAACATTCGCTATATGTTCTACTGCAAGAACCTTAGGCAGAACACGGGTATTGTTTTATTTTCCCTTTCAAAACTGTACGAATTGACACATGAGAAGGCAATCCTTAAAGGTGACATCGTGTTCAATAATCAGCAGATGAATGGTAGTATCATCATTTATATGGAAACAGGTACGGTAGTGTATTACCATAACTCATCCAAAAAGAAGTATCCATTGGAGATAGATAATCGGTTCGCAGAACAATGGAACGGGCTGGTAAATGAGTTGCAGAAAGCAGCAAAATTGATATAGATAAAAGCCGTAGGATTGCTCCCACGGCTTCTTTTTTACACCATAGTAATTTCACAACTGCTTGGTGTTCCCTCCATTATTATGATTTAGAAAACTTTTCATTCTAAATATACATTTCTATTCCGAATTGTCAAGTTGATTCACAACAGACAAAGGGATAATTCCGAACAATAATACCCCTGCCCTATTATTTCCCGGTGATATATGCGGTTATTATTCCTGAAGGTTTATCAATACTTAAGCATATCACCTCTATCTTTCTCTTTTTTAACTTAAGAAATTGAATCACATCTTCCTCTGTAGTCACATTCTTTTTATTATACACATATTCGACTTTAATTCTCTCTAGGTCATTGTCTAATTCTTCAACTTCAATAAAATCTGTAATATCCTTGTTCACGTAAAGGAAACCATTTCTTGCCTTTTTTGACCGAAGATAAACATCAGTTTTTCTATGAGTATCATCAACTATTCTCTTGCCTTTAATGTCAGATTGCTTGAGCTTAGAATAGTACACTTCATTAAAGATATCAGGGATTAGATTCTGGGGTAAACCATCACAGAAAATGGTCGTCTTGTAGTTAATTGGCTCATAAATCTGTGCCTTTATGCTGCAACAAAAGGAGATGCAAACCAGGCTTATCCATAGATACATTTTCATATTGCACGGCTTGATTATCGTTCTTGCAAAGATACTAATTATAGCGATAGTGCAACGCAAAAGGCCGGGACTTGCGTCTCGGCCTTCCTGCTCCTCAAGTAGGACTTGAACCTACGACCCCCTGATTAACAGTCAGGTGCTCTAACCAACTGAGCTATTGAGGAAGGTTTGGGATTGCAAAGGTA
>JAEEOD010000406.1 GCA_016284115.1 Bacteroidaceae bacterium | reverse complement strand
CTGAGATAGCCTTGCATCTTGATGCTCTTGCGGATGATTTGCCGCATAGCCGGCACACTATCTGCAGCCCCTAATGCCAAAGCCTGCAGCATGATGTTACCAATAGCAGTAGCCTCAGACGGACCAGCAATCACTGGAAGACCGATAGCATTAGCCGTCCACTGGTTGAGCATATGGTTACGACTTCCGCCACCAATCACATGCAATACCTCAATTGGATGATCAGAGAGTTTGCGAAGGTTGTCCAACACCTGACGGTAACGCAGGGCCAGACTCTCGTATATGCAACGCACCACTTGTCCGCGAGTTGCTGGTACAGGTTCATTATGTGCCTTGCAATAGTCCTTGATGGCCTGCTCCATATCTACAGGGTTAGCGAACTCGGGGGCATCAGGATTGATCAGGCTACGGAACGGCTCTGAAGCCTCAGCCTCATCGTTCAGCACAGCATATTCGGCATCTGCCCAACTCAAGCGACAACGTTCTAGGAGCCACATGCCACAAATGTTCTTCAACACACGGATACTATCGTTCACTCCACCCTCGTTAGTGTAGTTCAAAGCAGCCGATTCTTCATTGATGACAGGCGTCTTGGTCTCAACACCCATCAACGACCAAGTGCCACTACTCAGGTAGGCGAAGTTGTCGTTCTTGGCAGGCACTGCAGCTACGGCACTGGCGGTATCATGACCAGCAACTGCAATAACGGGTATGTCACCAAGCCCCGTCAGTTGCTGTATCTCAGGTGTCAGAACGCCCACTTGCTCTCCTGGATAGACAAAGCGCCCGAACTTATCCTCTGACAACCCTACTGCTTCAAGTAACGCTGGCTCCAACTTGCGAGTTTGGGCATTGACAATCTGAGCCGTTGTGGCAACAGTATATTCAGTCACCATCTTTCCTGTAAGCATATAGCTCAAAGCGTCTGGAATAAAGAGAATCTTATCGGCATCTTGATAAGCTGTATCGTTATTACGCTTCAATGTATCAAACTGGAACAGGGTGTTGAAGTTCATGATCTGAATGCCTGTCAGACCATACACCTCAGAGCGAGGCACTCTCTCAAAGAATTTATCAGGTGCGCCTTCAGTATGTGGGTCACGGTAAGCATAAGGCAAACGCAAGAATCCTCCGTCCTTACCTACCATCACGAAATCACATCCCCAAGTATCGATGCCAATAGAGGTAATCTTCACATCCTCACGTTGGGCTACTATCTTCAAACCTTCGATAATGTTGCGGTATAGCTCGTAGATGTCCCAATAGAAATGGCCATTGGCTGGTATCAGGTGATTAGGGAAGCGGTTCACTACCTCCATCTCTAAACCTTCAGCCCCGAAAGTTCCCAAGATGGTACGTCCGCTGGTAGCTCCCAAATCTACTGCAAAAAAACTATCTTTCATGGTATAATCTGTAACAATTTATTGTTTGGCAAATATAAGAATAAATATCGGTTAGCCAATGAAAATATTACGCTAAATCTGTCCCATATTGACAAAAATATTGTAATTTTGCCACAAAAATAAGTTCGGATGAAAAGATGGATTGAAACGATAAGAAAACAGCCAGGCTTTGTGATGGCTGTTAATTTCCTGCTATTGATGGCTATATACATGCTCTCAAGGTGGGTTTTCTTCTATATGAACAAGAGCAGTTTTCCTGATGTTACCTTCCATGACATGATGACAATATGCTTAGGGGGATTGCGTTTCGACATCAGTGCCTTGTGTTACCTGAACATGCTTTGCATCATGATGCAATTCCTACCTATCAAAATCCGAGATACGGTGTGGTATCAACGAATCGTCAAAATACTTTTCATCGTTATCAACGCCATAGGCATTGCAGCAAACTCTGCCGACATCGTGTATTTTGAATTTGGTGGCAGAAGAACTACCTTCACCATTTTCTCAGAGTTCGGCGGTGAAAGCAATCTTGATACTATTTTCCTGAACAGCATCACCAACTACTGGCTTGTATGGGTGTTCGGCATAGCAATGATTGCCATTATTGCTTTGTTGTATTATAATCCCATAAAGCAAGACAGGCCCAAATCCACTTATCCGACTAATAAGGTGTATTATACAATACATACCATTGTATTTCTCATAGCTGGTATCCTGGTGGCTGGTGGAGCACGTGGTGGTTTGAAATTAAAGATGCACCCATTGCGTCAAGATTCTGCTGAACTTTACTGCAAGAAGCCTCTTGAAGCAGCTATCGTATTGAACACTCCTTTTACATTGATTACCACAGCTCACAAAACTGGTTATAAAGACCCTGGATTCTTTGCGAAAGAAGAGTTGGACAGCATCTTCAATCCTATCAGGAACATACATCCCAAAGGAGGGGAGATGAATCGTATGAATGTAGTGGTATTTCTAATGGAGAGTTTCTCTATGGAATACACGGGATTCTTCAACAAGGATAAGGATGGAGGCAATTATCAAGGATACACCCCGTTCCTAGATTCATTACTTAGTCAGAGCTATAGTTTTGAATACGGATTTGCCAACGGTATGCGTTCTGTAGATTGTATGCCTGCTTCCTTCGCAGGTATTCCTCGCTATTTTGACCCATTTTGCTATTTTATATATTCCAACAATGCGTTGCAAGGATTGCCAGCGATGTTAAAAGAAGAGGGATATACTACAGCATTTTTCCACGGAGCGCCCAATACGACCTTAGGCTTTAAGAGTTTCACCAACTCTATAGGCTTTGAGACATATTACGGTATGGACGAATACGAGCATAAGGAGGATTTTGATGGCACCTGGGCCATTTTCGATGAACCCTATTTGCAATATTTTGCAAGGGAAAGCGACAGAATAGCCAATGAGGGGCAACCATTCTTCTTGACAGTATTCACGGCATCAAGTCATGAGCCGTTCACAATTCCTGAGGAGCATAAGGGTACGTTTACCCGTGGTGATATCCCTATGCATAAATCCATCAGTTACGCTGATTATTCTATTCAGCAATACTTCGAGCAGGTGAAAGACAAATCATGGTTCAACAACACCATATTTGTTTTTACTGCCGACCATTGTGGCGTTAGTTATCGTGATGATTACAACAACGAAATGGGACGTTTTCTAATTCCTATTTTCTTTTACACCCCTGGTGGGCAGCTACCAGTAAAGTACGATACGACTCGACTCATACAACAAACTGACATCACACCAACGCTGCTGGGCTTGCTCAACTACCAGAAGCCTTTCTTTTCTTTTGGGAAAGACGTATTTGACGAAAGTGAAAACTATGTAAATTATGTTTTTAATGACAGGAATGGAAACTCGATGTATTATCTTGATGATCTAATGATTGAATATAGTGGCAATCAACTTATCGGGATTTATGAATATAAAAAAGACTTCTCTTTGAAGAGCAATCTGCTTGACAAGAAAAGTCAGTTCTTCCAAGTACCTTTTATGCAACAACAGATGGAGGCCATTATCCAGCAATATATAACGAGGATGAAAGACAACAACCTGACGTGGTCACCATAAATATAACAGAGCAGTGATAATATCTTTTGAATAATTGTTCTCATTTTGTCAAAAAAAAAAAATAACAAGCTTATTTTGCTATTCTCATGACTTTCCTTACCTTTGCGTAATAATGTAGATTATATGATTGAGAACAAATTTATCTGGATAGCCGGACCTTGCGTTATAGAATCTCAGGACAATGTCTTATTTATAGCAGAAGCATTGCGCAATATTGCTGATAAATTTGACGTTGACTTTTATTTTAAAGCTTCTTGGGATAAAGCAAATCGAACTAAAGCAACCAATTACAGGGGACCGGGACTTGAAGAAGGTTTGCGTATTCTTGAAAAAGCTAAAACCGAGATTGGAGTTAAGATAGATACCGATATACATGAGCCTTATCAGGCAAAACCAGTGGCTGAAGTAGCCGATATGATTCAGATTCCAGCTTTCTTATGCCGTCAGACAGATTTGCTTCAAGCTGCTGCCGAAACTGGTAAAATCGTAAATATCAAGAAAGGACAATTTTCCAGTCCTGAAGAAATGAACAACGTAGTGAGCAAAATGGATTTTTTTGGTTGCCAGAACTTCATGTTATGTGAAAGAGGCAATTGCTTTGGCTATAATACCCTAGTTGTCGATATGACTGGCTTGATTAGGTTAGCTAAATTAGGACATCCCGTGATTTTTGATGCTACTCATAGCGTTCAAATCAGTGGTGGTGGCTTTAACTATGGCAATAGCGGCAAAAGCGAATATGTTCCTTATTTGGCAAAAGCAGCAGTAGCTACTGGTGTTCTTTCAGGTATTTTTATGGAGGTACATAATGACCCATCAGTGGCTTTATGCGATGGTAGTTGTATGTTGCGACTTGACGCAACAGAGCGATTATTGCGTCAAATCATGCGCATTAGGGAAGTTACATTAGAATGAGTGGGCTATGTTGATACTAAAGCGAATCATTCATAATACTATCTGGGGTGGCTCCAAGATTAGCCAATACACAGGAGTGGAAGGTGACTCAATTGGTCACCTGTACTCTTTGTATTGTCGCAAAGGAGTATCTAACGAGATTCTCAACGGCAAATGGAAGGGCCAGTGCTTAAATAATATATTCCCTCTTTTTAAGGAAGACTTCCACCTCTCTCACTATGAGTATTTCCCTTTGACCCTAGCATTGACAGAAGCGCATGAGAACTTAAGCATACAGGTTCACCCCAATGATAAGATGGCAAACGAATTAGAGCACAATGCAAGAGGGAAAAGAGAATCGTGGTATTTTATCGAAGCACCTCTATCTGGCATCATCATTAACGGATGTACCTGTCTCGATGAGGAAGAAGAGCAACTAATGATTCAAAGAGGTCAATTTATGGAAATGGCAGACACACTTTCTGTTAAGAAGGGTGATTATGTATATGTGGAGCCAGGAACCCTACATGCCATTACTGCTGGGAGTCTGGTTTATGAGATAGAGGAAGGTTCTGATTATACCTATCGCTTCTATGACTACGATAGAGTGGATGCACAAGGTAACAAGCGCGAACTGCATGTTGCCAAAGCAACCAGCTCTTTAAATATCAGATTGAAATCCGTGGTCAAGACTTATAAACAAGAAGAAATCAAGGAAATGACATATAGTACAAAGTTAATAAAAGGCATTGAACAATATATAAACAAAAGCAACACGCTTGAGTGCTTCACTACAGTGATAGGAACACTCAACGCTGAAGGTATGCAAGTGCCCCCAGGCTCAACAATCATACTGTGGCCAGGTGAGGAACTGAATACACATCAGATAGAACTGTCTTTTGTTTCAAAAATGCTGGAGGGATAACATATGATTTACTCACCATCTTTAATGTGCGCCAATTTCGACAACCTCAAAGAGGAGGCATTGAGCCTTGAAGCTGCAGGCGCTACCCGCTTGCACTTAGACCTTATGGACGGCCAATATGTACCTAACTTTGCATTGGGACTGGGTGATGTGAAGTCGGTTTGCAGAAACACATCGCTTGTGACCGAACTTCACATGATGGTTTTCAGACCAGGAAAATACATCAAAATGTTTGCCGATGCAGGCGTAGATATCATATATTTCCATCCCGATTCTGATAAACATCCTAAAAAGGTAATTGAAAAAATCAGGGAGTATGGTTTAAGACCTGGTATTGTTATCAATCCAGAAGCGACAATTGATAGTTTGAAAGAACTTTATAATCTTGTTGACAACGTGCTCGTCATGGGGGTTAAGCCAGGTTATGCAGGTCACATTTACTTGCCTTATGTTGATCAAAAGCTGGAGCAACTAATGACTTACAAAAGTAAATGCAACTTTGAAATCATTATAGATGGTGCTTGCTCTTTGGAGAGAATGAAGAGATGGAGCAAACAGAATATCGATGGTTTTGTTCTTGGCACATCTTCACTCTTTGGTCATAGAGGGTCTTACAAAGACATTATCGATAACATCAAGCGTGAATGCGAAATAGTAAATTAAAATGAATTAAGACATGAATGAAAAGATAAAACTTTTTGTTATGGATGTTGACGGCACACTTACCGACGGCAAGATAAACATAGGGCCAGAGGGAGAAATTTTCAAGTCGTTCAACATACGTGACGGATATGGGGTTAACGAGATTCTACCAGCACACAACATCATCCCAGCCATCATTACAGGTAGAATATCTAAAATTGTGGAAAATAGGGCAAAGGAACTGCACATTACAGAACTCTATCAGGGCAAGCATAACAAGCTGGACACACTGAAAGACCTGATGAAGAAATATGATTGCCAAAAGGAGAATGTAGCCTATATAGGTGATGATATACTCGACATCGTTTGCATGAAAGAGTGTGGGATAACAGGTTGCCCTGCGGATGCTTGCCAGGAAGTCAAAGACTTGGCGAACTATATCTGTACGAACAAAGGTGGCGATGGAGCTGTTCGTGAGTTCATCGAGTTTGTCATCAATCACAATCTGAGGAAATAAATCGTCTTCATAAAATCTTTTTACTCTTCCCACGGGACTATGATATGGTAGGTACCAGAAGGGAAGGAGAATACAGCAAACTGACCTTGTTGACCGAGAAAGCGTGTACCCATATTCTGTATTTTGATCTTCAGGCCTTTATCCATCTCCTCTGAGCCACAAGGCACAAAAACATTGGCTGTGGTATTAGAAGGAATAGTGATTTCCCAATCAAAAATACCATTCTCTTTTTTCCAACTGCTCTTGATAGTACCATATATTGAATCGTAGGACACACGGATATAGTCTAGCCCTCTGATGGGATTCGGCCTCATCTTTACGACCTT
>JAEEOD010000405.1 GCA_016284115.1 Bacteroidaceae bacterium | reverse complement strand
AGACGCAGTCTTCCTTCACAATGGCCTTCTTAGCCTGGAAGATGCCATAGAGTTCACGTTCCTTGTGGAATATCTCAGAGTCAGGGGAGTTGACGTACTTCTGCGCCACACCCTTTGTGCGTGAGTCAAGCAAGCGTCCACCAAAAGCAACAACCTTGCCACTCAGACTGATCCAAGGGAAGATAACACGACCGGCATAACGATCCACCAGCTGCCCGTCGTCACGTTTGTAGCAGATGCCCGTACCTTTCATCACCGTTTCATCACGGTCGTTCACCTTTACCTTTGTCTCGTATGAGGTAAGATATTTCTCGTTATAGCCTTTGGCTATTGCCGTCTTGGGGAAAGCATCACGCTGCTGCAAGGCATAACCCAACTGGAACTTCTCGATGATGTCGTCACGGAAACCACGGTTGCGGAAATAAGCCAGTCCAATGCTACGTCCGTCTGGGCTATTCAACAAGATATCATGGTAGTAGTCACGTGCAAACTGATTGACGATAAAGGCACTTTCACGGTCGTTCTGTGCCTGACGTTCCTCGTTGCTCAGTTCACGTTCCTTCACCTCGATGCCATATTTCTTGGCCAAGTATTTCAGTGCTTCCGTATAGGTAATCTGCTCGTGCTCCATGATGAAATGGACAGGGTTTCCTCCCTTGCCACAGGCAAAGCATTTGCAGATGTTACGGGCAGGTGAAACAGAGAATGACGGTGTACGGTCGTCATGGAACGGACACAGGCCCACATAGTTGACGCCACGCTTGCGCAGCGTAACGAAATCAGATACCACATCCACTATCTGGGCAGCATCCAGTATCCTATCTACAGTAGCCTGGTCAATCATATCAGATGCGAAAGTACAAATAAACCTGCAAATACCCAAGTGAAATATCAAATAATAACATCAGCTATTATCTGAGGCGGAAAGCATAGACAGGTATGATTCAACTGCGATAAGCTCCAGGGCTAATGCCAAGGTAGTTCTGTACAAAACGACTGAAATAGGCAGTTGAAGAGAAGTTGAATTCGTCAGATATCTCAACCAGCGAAGCATTGGAGTGGCGCAAGCGACGCTGTATCTCTATAATAGTATAACGATTGATCCAATAGTTGGCTCCATATCCACTTACACGCTTAGAGACCTCCGACAGATATTTGGGTGTCACACACAGGATATCGGCATAGTAGCTCACCTCACGGTTCTTTATAAAATCTCCTCGCGAAAGCAACTGCAAGAAACTACTCATCAACTGTGCATTGGGGAAAGACACATCCTCACCAGGATAGAGCCGCTTGTGAAAGTCAAAGAAATCGAGGAACAACATCTGGCAGGCACAACTCACCACATCGTTCTTAAACGGATGGTCTTCTTTCAAGCGCAACTTTACCTCATCAAAGTCACGCTGACAACGAGCCTGCTCTTGCTTGTCAAGCTTCATTATCGGATTAATGAAGAGCATCAGTGATCCACGAATACCATAATTGTTACGTGGTGTGGACATCTCGATAAAACCCGGGGTTATATAGATGACTTCCACCTTGCAATCGGTTGAGGGTATCACATCCGACAATAATCGCTGAACACGCACAATCATGCAGTCACCTTCTTCCAACACCATTGGTTCACCATGATATTTCAGATTTACCCTGCCCTGGTGCACAAATACATGTGCCACATACTCTAACATGGCATCAGCAGCTAAATGCTCTACTCCAGATTCTATGATGACATTCTTAAGCTCGAAATCCATAATCAACTATATTAATACAAACAAAGATATGTATTATTTTTAAACAAAAAGGGAAAAAAGGTAATAATCACGGAATAATTCACATTAATTATCATAAACAATGTGACTATTTTTGTAAAGTCAAACTAAAAACACAGTGATTATGACAACAATCAAAAGAATGACACGCAGAGAAGCACTGAAGAATCTCGGGCTTTTAGCTTCAGGCGCTTTCATACTAGGCACAAGCAATGTGCTTACATCCTACACAAATGACAATGGCAAGAAACGCATAGTTTTCTATTTCACAGGTTCCGGCAATAGCCTATATGTAGCCAAACACCTCAGTGCCAAGCCACTAAGTATCCCTCAA
>JAEEOD010000404.1 GCA_016284115.1 Bacteroidaceae bacterium | reverse complement strand
CTCTTTCATATACGAACCTTCACCACGATAGTAACCTCCATCGTTCATAAAGTCCTCGTCATTATAGGTATGAGGCAGGTTTACTACCTTCTCACCTTTCGGTACAAATATATTGGGATAAACACCCCAAACGCCAAACGTGCCTTTTCTGAATTGCCACTCTTGGTTGAGAGACGTTACATCTCTTGCCTGTACCACCATTGCCAGCATGGCAAAGATAAAAAACAAACCTTTTTTCATAGTATCTATATTTCGTTATTTACTTTTTCTTTTCTTTTTTCTTAGCAAAAATGAAGAAATTATAGCCTCGGAAATTCAGCTCTTAAAACAACAAAATGGTGACATAATCACCGTTGTACACGACCAGAGGCGTCGCCTCCAGCAAGAGCCTCCACTTCATCAATCGTCACCATATTGACATCCCCAGGTATGGTATGCTTCAACGCCGAAGCAGCCACAGCAAACTCAAGCGCTTCACCCTGAGAAGCCTTTGTAAGCAAGCCATGAATCAATCCACCAGAGAACGAATCACCACCACCCACTCGGTCGATGATAGGATTGATATCGTAGCGCTTTGACTCATAAAACTCCTGACCATTGTATATCATCGCCTTCCAGCCATTGTGCGTAGCTGAGAACGACTCTCGCAAGGTAGATGCCACATATTGGAAGCCAAACTCCTTCGCCATCGCCTCAAAGATGCCCTTATAACCAGCAGCATCCGTCTTGCCACCTGACACATCAGCTTGTGGCTTAAAGCCCAAGCAAAGTTCTGCATCCTCCTCGTTGCCAATGCACACGTCAACATATTTCATCAGAGGTTTCATCACACTCTGTGCCTTTTCTTTCGTCCAGAGTTTCTTGCGGAAATTCAGGTCGCATGAAACTGTCACCCCATTGCGCTTAGCAGCTTCACAAGCCAACTTCACCAACTCAGCAGCCTTGTCGCTGATGGCAGGTGTAATACCCGACCAATGGAACCAATCGGCACCACGCATTATGAAATCAAAGTCGAAATCCGATGGATCAGCCTCTGATATAGCAGAATGGGCACGATCGTAAATCACTTTGCTAGGACGCATGGAAGCACCTGTCTCGAGGTAATAGATACCCACACGATCGCCCCCTCGAGCTATATAGTCGGTCTTGACACCAAACTTGCGCAATGAATTGACAGCTGCCTGTCCAATCTCATGCTTTGGTAACTTGGTCACAAAATAGGCATCATGCCCATAGTTAGCACAGCTTACTGCCACATTGGCTTCTCCGCCTCCATACACTACATCGAAAACATTTGATTGTACGAAACGGGTGTTGCCTGGCGTAGAAAGCCTAAGCATAATCTCACCCATAGTCACGATTTTTTTTCCCATAGAAACAAGACGTATTATGTTTATTGCCGCTAAAGTAACAAATAATAGAGAGAAAAACAAAAAAAACGAAAGGATTTCCTATCTTTGCAGAACAAAGCTCTGCGAAACTGCTTACGCTCGACAAATAGTACAAGTTCTTTTGTCCTCGCTAACCCTCAGTTTTGCACAATAATAAAAAAATACTACAATGAAGAGATTACTTTGGAGCATGGTGCTGATGATGACCTGCATCAGTGCAATGGCGCAAAAGCCTTTGATTGGTATAAGTACAGGTTATAGTGCTAGTGAGAATACCGCCAGTTTGCGTTTCACCTACGTGGATGCGATTATAAATGCTGGAGGCATACCAGTATTAATCCCCTTAACTAGAGACTCTTTGGCAGCTGCTGAGGTGATAAGTAAAGTAGATGGCTTTATCCTGAGCGGTGGAGAGGATGTGCATCCTTTCTTTTATGGTGAAGAAGCTGCCAGTGCCTTAGGTGGTGTAAACTATGAGCGAGACCTTAGTGATATGTGGTTGTTGAAAGCTGCTATAAAGCTGAACAAGCCTGTTTTGGGCATCTGTCGAGGCGAACAGCTTACCAATGTCACCATGGGTGGTACCTTGTACCAGGACATCCCTTCACAGTTCCCTAACCGTCCTGTGCTTCAGCATGGACAACGTTCCAATGGTGCTATGCCCATCCATCATGTGAATGTAGTTAAGGACTCTCATCTATACGAAATCATGCAACAGGAACAGTTGGCGGTCAACTCATTCCATCACCAGGCAGTAAAGGATGTGGCACCCGACTTCAAGGTGGTGGCTACGGCTCCCGATGGAGTGATTGAAGCCATTGAGGGTTTCCCAAAATACAACATTCTGGCTGTTCAATGGCATCCAGAGTATTTTGCTCAGCTGGGCGATGAGCAATGGGTAAAATTGTTTGAAGATTTGGTGCAGCGTGCTGGTGGCAACAAAACTGTCCTCAAGAAACCGAACATCAAACAACCAAGAATTAGATAATCTAATACTTTATGAAAAGATATATAAATATACTGATATTCTGCTTATTAGTATTATTTGTAAAAGCGCAAGACACCTATACTGTCATTGTTTCTTGCGACGGTTTTCGTTGGGATTTCCCCATCATCTATGAAGCCCCTACCATGGACAGGTTGGCAAAGATTGGGGTGCAGTCGGATATGCAACCCACCTATCCAGCCTCTACTTTCCCCAACCATTATGCAATGGCTACTGGACTCTACCCCGACCATCATGGTATCGTGAACAACTCGTTCTGGGATCCCGACCTACAACTGCTTTATGCATCTAGCAGCAAGGAAACAGGAAAAGACCCTCGCTTCTTCTTAGGGGAACCCATTTGGAAGACGGCAGAGCGACAAGGAGTAAAATCTGCTACTCTCTATTGGGTAGGAAGTGACATTGATGATGACAATAGTCATGCTTCCTATTGGTACGATTACGGAAAGCCGTTGATATCCTACGACGAGCGCATACAGAAGGCAATAGAATATTTACAACTACCTGAACCAGAACGTCCCCACTTCATCATGGTGTATTTCGATGAACCTGACCATACGGAACATACCTATGGCCCTAATAGCGAAGAAACTCGCAAGGTGGTAAAACTGGCTGACGATGCCGTAGGAAAGCTATATGACGGTTTGATGCAATTGCCTATAGCCGACAAGATCAACTTCATCGTTGTGGCTGATCATGGTATGTCATCTGAGTTTCCAAGTAGGGTTGTCAAGCCGAATGATTATCTAAAACCTGAATGGTATGACAAGATGGTCATCAGTATTCCTACCAGTATATTTACCAAACCAGCCTATCGTGAGACGGTGTATAACACGCTGAAAGGCATCCCTCACCTCACTGTTTGGAAGAAGGAAGAGATACCTGCCTATCTACATTATGGCACCAGTAACCGTATTGGCGATATTGTGGTGGCACCAGAGATAGGTTGGGAGTTCAGAAATACCCCTCGTGGAGGATATGGTGCGCATGGCTATGATCCTACCGACCCTTATATGCATGCCATCTTCCGTGCGGTGGGTCCTGCTTTCAAGGAAGGCTATATCGCCCGTCAGTTTGAGAATATTGATATCTATCCCCTGCTCTGCTACTTGATGGGTATTCAACCTGCTCCTTGCGACGGAAAACTGGACAGAATCAAGCATGTATTGAAGTAAAAACAGACATCACGCTGTGTTTTTGCACTAATTATCGTTAAAATGGCAATATAATTTAAAGAATTTCATTAATTTTACGCCGCAAATGTGAATGTTAAATATTAACCTATATTTTATTATTGTATTATGGCAAATAGAAGAGAATTTTTGAAGGGAGCGTCTTTACTGACATTAGGTGCTCTGTTTAGCAATTGCGCCAAGGCTGAAGCTGCTCCTAAGGGTGGCGGTCCTCTGGGCTTGCAGATTTACTCACTGGGTCCTGAACTCTCAGCTAACGGTGTAGCTGAAGGTTTGAAGAAAATTAAGGAAAGTGGTTACAGCTATATCGAACTGGCTGGCTATCGTGATGGAAAGATTGGCGAGGTAAGTATGGCTGATTTCAAGAAGATGGCTGACGATGCTGGTGTAGAAATCGTGAGCTCACACCTGAACCCACCTGTACGCGAATATTCAAAGGACAACTTCGAACAGATTAAGGACTTCTGGAAGAAGGCTACTGAAGACCACAAGGTACTGGGTTTGCAGTACATGGTACAGCCTGGTTTGCCTAACTGCAACAGCGCTGAAGATGCTCAGTTTGTAGGTGAGGTATTCAATGCAGCTGGTGAAATCACAAAAGCTGCTGGTATCCAGTTTGGTTATCACAACCATAACTACGAGTTCAACAAGCTTGTTCCTGGTGGCACAGAGCCTATCAGCTTCGCTATCCGTGGCTTCCGTCCTGCAGAAGGTCAACCTATGCCTAAGACTGTTGAGGAAATCTTCATCGAGAGCACTGACCCAAGCAAGGTGATCTTCGAGCTCGACGTATATTGGACAGTGATGGGTGGTCAGGATCCTGTAGAATGGATTAACAAGTATGCTGATCGCATCCAGATGCTGCACATCAAGGATCGTCTAATTCTGGGTGATAGCGGTATGATGAACTTCCCAAAGATTTTCGAGGCATTCTACAGCCATGGTCACAAGTACTTCTTCGTAGAAATCGAGGATACTCGCAGTGGCATCCAGTTCGACCGTGTAAAGGCAAGTGCAGACTTCCTGAACAACAGTGGTCTGGTAAAGAAATAATCTTTCTACACAGCAATAGGAAAGGGAGCACCCATCTGGATGCTCCCTTTTATTTGTCACTTTTTTTACTCCAAAGAAGGTTACAAAGAGTACTAAAAGTGAACAAACTCTTTGACAGACTTTTTCAGTCTGTAGGATACGACAATGTTACTTTGTAGGGTGTTCCTGGTTTGTAATCAAACCAATCGATAGCAGCTACTGCCTTAGTACCCTCGTTGCCTTCTGCAAACCAACCAAACAACATGCCCGTAAAGCCCCCTAAAGTCTCGGTAGAGAGGAAAAAACTATCCATCTTACCCAATGGTTCAAAAGTCTTGCCATCCGTGCTGTAAGAGAAAGCATAGAAGTCGTTGGTTACATCCACCTTGAATTGTACAGCTCTCTGGATGTTCAGCTTCACTGTCTTGGCAATATGCTTCAAAGAGCCCAAGCGATAACTCAACTCAATTGCTTGTGAGCCATCAGCAGCTCCTACCAATGCCACATCATAGTGACCACGACTCTCCATATAAACTGTCAAACCTGCTCTATCGCCTGCCTTGGCATTCTTCAGAGCCATGCTGGTGATTACCGTACAATTCACATCCGTCTGTCGACGAGCTACAAATGTAGGCGTCTTATTAGGGTCATCCAACTTCACAGAAGTAGCCTTTAGCTGTAGTTGGTTGTTGGCGTAAGTATAGTTCTCCTGCACAGGATTATTGGTATAAATCCACTCGAAACCAAGTTTCTTCCCTTGCTTAAAGTCAATGTAGTTAGCAGCTTGTGGCATAAGCACTTGTTTAAGTGTAGGAGAACTACTCATATCTACATCTACCCAACCTTTACCGTTCACTACTGGCCAAGCATTTTCATCCCAACGCACAGGAGCCAGACAGGTTTCACGACCCAACAAATGGTGCTGCTTGCCCACCGTATCTCGGAAGCCCAGGTACACCATCCACCAAGAGCCATCAGGAGCCTGAATCAAATCGGGATGCCCTGTGCCTTGCAACACGCTCGACACAGAATCCCTGCGTTTCTGAGTCAGTATCGGGTTGGAAGG
>JAEEOD010000035.1 GCA_016284115.1 Bacteroidaceae bacterium | reverse complement strand
GTTAACGCATATTCTTCTGTCTACAGTGAGCTTATCAAGCGTTCACAAGAAGAGATTCAAGGCAATGTGCTGCCTGAGCTGAAACCTTTTGCACACAATGTGGCAGATTACGACGTCATCTTCCTGGGCTATCCTATCTGGATGGGTACTTATGCACAGCCTATCAAGACTTTACTTGCCAACACCGATTTCAATGGCAAGACCGTCGTTCCTTTCTGCACCAGCGGTAGCAGTGGCATCAAGCAGAGTGTGGGTGATTTGCAGAAAGCTATTCCTGGCGCTCAGATTCCTCAATGTGTAGGTGTTCGCAGTTCTTTGATGGACAAGATGCCTGCAGCTGTTGACCGTGTACTGATTGCTATGGGTTTAATTGAAGGCGAGAACGAGGTGTTGCCTGACTATTCAGCTCAGCAGGCTCCTACAGCTGACGAGACTGCAATCTTCGATGCAGCTATCTCTACTTATGACATGATGAAAGGCACTAAGGCAGTAAGCGTTGGTAGTCGCAAGACCTCTAACGGTACCGACTATAAGTTTGTAGGTGAGGCTAATGGCGCACAGATGGATATCTACATCACCAAGGAGAATGGCGATGTAGCTCCTTACTTCACCGCAGTTGACAGATAATAGCTCAACTTACTGAATAAAAGCAGGGTGTGCCATGTTTTTATTGCAGCATGGCACACCCTCTTTCTTTTCAATAAAACATATAAAAAACAATGCTCAGGGATTTTGTAGCTATTGATTTTGAGACAGCAAACCAGCAACCATGCAGTGTTTGCTCGGTAGGCATTGTCATTGTAAAAAATGGTAAGGTGGCTGATTCTTTCTACTCCCTAATTCAACCTGAACCTAATTTCTACAACTATTGGTGTCAACAAGTTCATGGCCTTACCCCCAACGATACTGACGATGCGCCTGTCTTCCCCAAGGTTTGGCAAGAGATTGAGCATCGAATAGCAGAAATATTCCCTGATAAAGCCGATGTGCCCTTTGTTGCCCACAATGCTCGTTTCGATGAAGGTTGCCTCAAAGCCGTCTTCAAAGTCTATCAATTAGATTACCCCGACTACCTATTTTACGATACCCTAACAGCTGCTCGTCGGCAATTTGGACACTCACTACCCAATCATCAGCTCCACACTGTTGCCGCAGCTTGTGGCTTCGACTTACAACATCACCATCATGCCCTTGCCGATGCCGAAGCCTGTGCTGCTATTGCTTTAGATTTGCTGTAGCACTCGCTTTTTTTATCTACATCAAGAAGGTGTATGCAGAGTTAGTCTTTAAGCATTAATTGCTTAAAGGAACTAAAGCCACCTTTTTGTTCTGGTAAGCGCCCCTTTTACTTCCTCTAAGCGTTTATATTTTCTAGAGATTTTACGGTTTGCAATAATCAAGTTCTGACCTCATTTTTTCCAAACGTCCGGTCTGCTTCCTTTATGGGAGGACAAGCCTTACCACAAAACTATATTTTTCACCTATTAATACCAACATTTCAAAAACAATCATTATTTTTGTAGATGATGAATACTAATCATTATATCACTTCATAAGATTAAAAAGTTGAGCTTAATTTTGGCAATAATAGCATCGTATTTTGTTGGTTGCTCACAAAACATCGAAAGCAAGAAGATTGAGCAAACAGTAAGCATCATAGCGAAACCTACAACAAAGCCTATCACCCTCACTACCGCATTGTGGAGCGCAACATCTTTGATAAACAGCTGAAGGGATATCTGGAAGAATAGCTTTCACGTAGACTTCCTATAAATTCGTACTTATTCGGATAATTATTTGCGCCATTAACATTATCTAATATATTTGGTTTTGTATTCGTCTTTCATTATATTTGCATAAGAAAACCAAGTATTGACTATGAACAAATTTTTAATCACTTTGACATTTGTAGTTGCTGGATGTTTTAGCATCTATGCCCAGACAAAGAATAGTGTGGTAATGGACGGAGGTGGCTCTGGTCCTTATAAGGCTGTGATGATAGACGATGAAGGATTGCCAGGCTTCACCATTTATAAACCTGCGGATATCCAATCGGCAAGTAAAATAGAAGGCGCATTGCCAGTAGTGCTCTTCGGAAATGGAGGATGCTACCGTAGTTCGCAACCTTACGCTAAGTTCCTGACAGAGATTGCCTCGCATGGTTATGTACTGATGGCTGTAGGTGAATGGCGCATTGAGCATGACCCTGATGAGGCAAAGGTGTGGGAGTTGGACGATGAGAAATCAACCTTAAAGACAGGTGATGCCAAATCGCTGGTAAACACGGCCTTGAACTGGTTGGAGAAAGAGAACCTGCGAACAGGGAGCGAATTCTACCAAACAGTGAACACCCAAAACGTTGCAGCTATGGGCTACTCTTGCGGAGGCATCCAAGCGCTGATTATGGGTACTCTTGGAGATGAGCGTATCAAGACGGTGGTGGGTATGAATACGGGTGCTTTTATCAATGGTGGTCCTTTAACCGGGATGATTACTAAAGATGACCTGCAAAAACTGACTACACCCATCATTTATATGTTGGGAGGCGAGAAAGACGATGCGGCGCCTAACGGCAGAGATGACTTCAAGCGCATTAATCATGTGCCTGTAGTACTTGCCACCTATCCCAGTGTGGGACATACGGCCACTTATCAGGACCACCAAGGTGGTGCATTCGGACAAATGGCAAGAACTTGGTTGGACTATCAGCTGAAAGGCAAGAAGCAATATGAGAACCTGTTCCGTTATAGTGACAAAGGCAACGACTTTGAGGGTTGGGAAATCACCCAAAAGGGCTTTGACAAGACGAAAACCATACGTCTCTACAACCAACCCATCAACAACAATGAAATAGTGAAGACTAATGATATAGGTGAGGTTGTAAATTACGAGAAGGTAAACGACCCTACCCTTACCATTAGCTTGCCAGAAACAAGCAAGGCTACTGGTACGGCAGTAATCATCTGTCCTGGAGGAGCTTTGATATCTCTCTCTTGGCAAAGCGAATTTCAAGACATTGCCCGTTGGCTGAATGCCAGAGGCATAGCCGCCATAGGTCTGAAATACCGACTGAGAAACGGATTCCCCGACATGAGCAAGGTGGATACCAGCAAAGGTATGCCACGCAGAATAACGGTCACTGAATTTGGAGAAATAAAGAATGCCAATGCTAATCCATCTGTGTTGAAAGGTGGTGATCCTGAGATTGACAATGCGCTGAACGATGCTTTGGAGGCGATGAAAATTGTGAAAGCCCACGCCAAAGAATGGCATATAGATGAAAACAAGATTGGCTTTATGGGCTATTCAGCAGGTGGCGGTGTGGTAGTAAATGCTACCGTAAAGGCTACTCCTGAACTGATGCCTGCTTTCCTATGCTCACTTTACGGCCCTGCATTGGATGACGTGATTGTACCAAAGAATGCACCGAAGTTGTTTATTGGCGTACATGCCGATCACCCAAGCGTGGCAGCTGGATGTCTGGCTTTATTCATGGAGTGGAAGAAAGCTGGAGTAGACGCTGAACTGCATATCTATGGAGATAAGACGGGTGGATTGTTTGGAGGTGGACCTCAAGCTGACAAAAATACTCCCAATGGCTCGTGGCAAGAGGCTTTCTACAGCTGGCTCGTAGCCAATGATTATACAAAAAAGAACTAAAAAACATAAGAACCATGGCCAAACCAAGAGAAAAGAAAGCAGGTAAGCGCATGAACAAAAAGCAGCTTACAGAGTTACTGATGGCTTTGTTTCAACAGCATCCCACTGACGAACTGCCACAGAAGTTTATTTTCGACTCACTGAGGCTCACCACACATCCTCTGAAGATGTTGTGCATGGAGATTTTATACGATTTCATCGAAGATGACTTCATCAAGGAATCGAGTAAGCATCGCTATAAACTGAATAATCGTGGTATTGAGATGACAGGTACTTTCCATCGTAAGAAAAACGGGAAAAACACCTTTATCCCAGACGATGGGGGCGACCCTATCCTCATTGCTGAACGCAACTCAGCCCATGCTATGAATGGCGACAAGGTGAAGGTATCATTCTTTGCCAAGAGAAAACACCACATGATAGAAGCCGAAGTGGTGGAGATACTGGAGCGTAGCAACGATACCTTTGTGGGCAGACTGAGCGTAAGCAAACAGTATGCCTTCCTGCTTACTGAAAGTAGTCGACTTGCTAACGATATCTTCATTCCGAAAGACAAGTTGAAGGGCGGCAAGGATGGAGATAAGGCCGTAGTCAAGGTAACAGAATGGCCTGCAGAGTTCAAGAACCCTATAGGTGAGGTGATAGATGTACTGGGACCAACAGGCGACAACAATGCCGAGATGCATGCTATATTGGCAGAGTTCGGACTCCCCTACGTATATCCCAAGAAAGTGGTGGCTGCAGCTGAGAAGATTAGTACTGAGATTTCTGAAGAAGAGATTGCCAAGCGTGAGGACTTCCGCAACGTGCTGACATTCACCTGCGACCCTGCCGATGCTAAAGACTTTGACGATGCCTTATCTATTCGTAAAGCAGAAAGTGGATTATGGGAAGTAGGTGTACACATTGCCGATGTGACTCACTATGTTGAGGAAGGTAGCATCATCGACAAGGAAGCACTGAATAGAGCTACCTCTGTTTATCTGGTGGATCGTACGATTCCAATGTTGCCTGAAAAACTTTGCAACAACCTTTGTTCGCTAAGGCCTGACGAGGATAAGTTGGCTTATTCGGTAGTATTCGAGTTGGATGAAGATGCCTATGTCAGAAAATCGCGCATTGTTCATACCGTAATCAGAAGCAATCGTCGTTTCTGCTACGAAGAGGTGCAGACAATCATCGAAAGCCAAAAAGGCGAGTATGCTGATGAGATTATGGTACTAGACAAGATGGCAAAGAAGTTGAGGGAGAGACGTTTCAAAAACGGAGCTGTCAACTTTGACCGTGTAGAAGTAAAATTCAACATCGACGAAAAGGGCAAACCTCTGAGTGTATATTTCAAGGAATCTAAAGATGCCAACAAGCTGATAGAAGAGTTCATGCTGCTTGCCAACCGTACAGTGGCTGAGAGAATTGGGAAAGTGGGCAAAGATAAGAAAGCCAAGACATTTGTATATCGAGTGCACGACTTACCAGATCCAGAGAAATTGGACAACCTATCGCAATTCATCTCACGCTTTGGCTACAAGCTCAAGACTAGTGGTAGTAGAAACGATATTACCAAGTCGCTCAATAAACTGTTGGACGACGTACATGGAAAGAAAGAAGAGAACCTCATTGAAACTATTTCTGTGCGCGCTATGATGAAAGCTTATTATAGCACCCACAACATTGGGCACTATGGTTTGGCTTTCGATTATTATACACACTTCACCTCGCCTATTCGAAGGTATCCCGATATGATGGTGCATCGTCTATTAACGCACTATTTAGAGAAAGAAGGACGCAGTGCAAACCTGAAAAAGTATGAGAGCATGTGCGAGCAATCGAGCAAAATGGAAGAGGTGGCAGCTCAAGCCGAACGTGCTTCTATCAAGTATAAACAGGTTGAATTTATGTCAGACAAAAGAGGACAAGTATTTGAGGGCGTAATTTCAGGCATCAGTGAATGGGGCATCTATGTAGAATTGAATGAAACCAAGTGTGAAGGCTTGGTGCCCATGCGTGACCTGGATGATGACTACTATGAGTTTGACGAAAAGAACTATTGTTTGCGAGGACGCAGAGACCATCACGTTTATCAGTTAGGTGATGCGATGAAAGTGAAAGTTGCAAGAGCCGACTTGGAAAAGAAACAGTTGGATTTCGAGTTGGCATAACATAATTCTCTTTTAAAAGGAGAGATAAAAGGAAACCCTGCTATTGGCGGGGTTTTTCTATTAGTTATATAGTTATGAGGATATTCCTCAAAAGGGTACGTAATATCCCTATCGGATGGCAAAGGATACAACTTATAAGGGATATTCCTCGAAAGCATACAAAACGGTAGAAAGATAGCGCTCTCCTGTATCTGGGAGCAAGGCTACTATAGTCATACCTTTGTTTTCAGGACGTTGAGCCAATCGGACAGCTCCTGCCAAAGCAGCTCCTGAAGATATGCCTACCAGCAAGCCTTCGCTTTGAGCTACTTGACGGCTTGCCAAGATAGCCTCATCATTCTCAATTGTCAGTACCTCGTCAATTACAGAAGCATTATAATTATCAGGCACGAAACCAGCACCGATACCCTGAATCTTATGAGGGCCAGATTTTCCACCACTCAGCACAGGCGAACTAGCTGGTTCAACAGCTACCACTTTTACTTGTGGATTGTGCTGCTTCAAAGCAACACCGACACCACTTACTGTGCCACCAGTGCCCACACCAGCAACAAAGATATCCACTTTGCCATCAGTATCGCGCCAGATTTCCTCGCCTGTGGTCTTTACATGGATGGCAGGATTAGCAGGATTCTTGAATTGTTGGGGGATCCAACTTCCTGGTGTATTTGCCTGCAATTCCTCTGCTTTGGCAATGGCACCCTTCATACCTTCGGCACCTGGGGTAAGTACCACCTTGGCACCCAGTGCTTTCAACAGGTTGCGACGCTCTATACTCATCGTATCAGGCATCGTAAGTATCAAATGATATCCTTTTGCAGAAGAGACGAAAGCCAGCCCCACACCTGTGTTGCCACTGGTAGGCTCGATAATAGTAGCACCTGGTTGCAGAATACCCTTATCCTCAGCATCTTCTATCATTGCCAATGCCACACGGTCTTTTACGCTTCCTACAGGATTAAAATACTCGAGTTTTGCAACAATAGTTGCTTGCAAATCTTTTTTCTCATTGAATTTCTTCAGCTCTAACAGTGGTGTGTTGCCCACTAACTCGGTAAGCTGTTTAGCAATTTTTGCCATAGTAGTTACATTTAAATTGTTAATAATAAAGTTTTGTCGCCACAAAGATATGAATAATCCAATAAAAATCGTAACTTTGCAAACTAAATTTTAATACTTTATGCAGGCAGGCAACTTTTCAGAAACATTGGCTAACGTGGTAAGGGAACTGTCGGACAGTAAATCTTACCAAGGCTTGTTCCATCGCCACTCGGATGACAGTCCGCTTCCATCATCCAATACCATCCACACATTAGTTGAAGAGCTAAGGGTTTTGCTTTTTCCTGGCTACTTTGGCAATTCAGCTGTTAATAGTCGCACCATCTTTTATCATATTGGTGTGCATGCAGAGAAAGCATACAACCTCTTAAAAGAACAAATTTTGGCAGGACTCTGTTTCGATGATACCGATGAAGACAGTGGATGCACCGATTGCCAACAAAAGGAAGCTGCCCAAATAGCAGTGAAGTTCATGGCCTCGTTGCCAGACTTGAGACGTATATTAGCCACTGATGTAGAAGCAATGTTTAATGGTGACCCTGCCGCTCATAACTATGGCGAAGTGATTTCTTGCTATCCTGCTATTAGAGCCATTACCAATTATCGTATTGCTCACCAATTACTTCTTTTAGGTGTGCCGTTGATTCCTCGCATCATCACCGAGCAAGCACATAGCGAGACGGGTATTGATATACATCCTGGTGCTCAGATTGGACATAGCTTTGCTATAGACCATGGTACGGGTGTGGTGATTGGTGAGACGTGCGTGATTGGCAATAATGTGAAATTATACCAAGGCGTGACATTGGGTGCCAGGAGTTTTCCGTTGGATGCCGACGGCAAACCTATAAAAGGCATACCACGTCATCCTATTTTGGAAGACGATGTGATTATCTACTCTAATGCTACTATCTTAGGACGAATTACTATCGGTAAAGGTGCCACTGTAGGTGGAAACATCTGGGTAACAGAAGATGTGAGACCAGGAGCTAGAATTACCCAAAATAGCGCAAAGGAAATAGACAACTTTAAGAATTATGCAATATAACGAAAACTTTACTTTGATAGCAAAGACCTTCCAAGGACTGGAAGAAGTACTGGCGAAAGAACTGAACATATTAGGCGCAGAAAATGTAGAGATTGGCAAGCGCATGGTGAGCTTCACTGGAGATAAACGCATGATGTATTTGGCCAATTTCTCTTTACATACAGCCCTACGCATCCTCAAGCCCATCAAACAATTTGAAGCCAAAAATGCCGATGAGGTATATGAAGAAGTAAAAGATATTGAGTGGGGCAATTTCCTTTCAGTAGGTCAGACATTTGCCGTTGATGCTACCATACATAGCGAACAATTCCGTCATTCCATGTATGTAAGTTACAAGGTAAAGGATGCCATAGCAGACTATTTCCGGGACAAGGAAGGCAAACGCCCAAGTGTTAGTGTAAAGAATCCCGACATAGTACTAAACATACATATCAATGATAACCAGTGTACCCTTTCACTTGATTCATCTGGCGAGTCACTCCACATACGTGGCTATCGTGCAGAAACAGGTAAAGCACCTTTGAATGAAGTTCTGGCAGCTGGTTTAATCATGATGACAGGTTGGCAAGGAGAGACCGACTTGATTGATCCTATGTGTGGCTCGGGTACTATACCCATTGAAGCAGCATTGATTGCCAAAAATATGGCACCTGGCATTTTTAGAACCCAAGGCTACGCTTTTGAGAAATGGCCCGATTTTGATGCTGAACTGATGGAATCTATCTACAACGACGAATCGAATGAACGACCTTTCGAGCATCATATCTATGCCTATGATAACGATCCGAAAATGATAGCTACTACACGTGGTAATATTAAACGTGCAGGTTTGACACGCACCATCGATGTTGAGATGAGGGATATCAAGGATTTCGTACAACCTGAAGAGAAATCAGTGATGATTACCAACCCACCTTATGGAGAGAGAATTTCATCAGACAATATTTTGGAACTATATACTACCATTGGCGAAAGACTAAAACATGCGTTTGTAGGTGGACAGGCATGGATATTGAGTTATCGTGATGAGTGTTTCGACCAAATAGGATTGAAACCTACTCTCAAGATTCCTGTGCTGAATGGTGATTTGGAATGTTCTTTCCGTGAGTATGAAATCTTTGAAGGCAAGTATATTCAATTCCGAGAAACAGGCGAAGGATTGTCTAAGAACAAAGAGAAATCAACAGAAGAAAAACCTAAGAAACGTGTCAGTCATACCAAATGGCTTTCTCCCGAGGAACATCGTTTGGCGGAGTTGGAACGCTACGAAAAGGCAGAAGCTAAGAAAAAACGATTGGAAGAAGAAAGACTTCATCCTGAACTGAAAGAAAAACGAGAGAAAAATTTCCGAAAAGAGGGGGAAAAATCTTTCCGAAAAGACAGTGAGAGAAAAAAGTTTGGGGAGAAAAAGTCGTATGGAGACAAAAAGCCCTTCCGTAAAGACGACGAGAGGAAGTCGTTCCGTAAGGATGGAGACAGACCTTTCCGCAAACAAGATAGCGAGAAGAAATCTTTTGATAAAAAAGGGACGGGGAAGCCTCGGAAAGAGTCTTATCCAGAACGCAAAAAACGTGAAATGAAAGCGAAAAAAAACGAATAAGATGATACATAAAGCATTAAAAAGAATGGCTCTGCTTATTATAGCAGCTTTAACAATGGGTAATCTTATGGCTCAAGAACTGAAAACGTTAACCCTGGATGATTTGCTTCCAGGAGGTGAGACATATCGCTTTGCGGAAAACATCTATGGTTTGCAATGGTGGGGTGACGTATTGGTAAAGCCTGACATTGACAGAATAGTGACCGTTGACCTAAAGAACGGCAAAGAGGCCGAATTGCTGACTATCGAACAAGTTTCGGCTTTATTGAAGAAAAACAATATAGATGCCAACGTGCCTACTTTGCAGAATGTTCAGTTGTTATGGCCTGGCAAGACTCAGATGCTTATACCCACCCGTACAGCTTTTTATGTGTTGGATTGGAAGAACGAAGCTATTGTGGTAAAACAGGAGATGCCAAGAGGAGCAGCTAATGCCGATTTTAACAGTGAAAGCGGCTATTTAGCATACACCATCAAAAACAACCTCTTTGTAAATGGCAAACAACTAACTGACGAGCCAGAAGGTATTTTGGTAGGTCAAAGTGTGCATCGTAATGAGTTTGGCATCAACAAGGGTACCTTCTGGAGTCCAAAGGGCAATTTACTAGCTTTTTACCGTATGGATGAAAGTATGGTAACCGAATTTCCTTTGGTAGATATCGATGCCCGTATAGCCGAACTTACTCCTATTCGCTACCCAATGGCCGGTATGACTTCCCATAAGGTTACTGTTGGCGTTTATAATGTAAATTCAGGTAAAACCATCTATTTGGATGCTGGCAACCCCACAGATCGCTATTTTACTAATATCAGTTGGACACCCGATGAAAAGAGCATCTGGCTGGTTGAGCTAAACCGTGACCAGAATCATGCCAAATTGTGCCAGTATGATGCACAGACAGGTAAGTTGATGGGTGTGTTCTATGAGGAGGAACATCCTAAGTATGTGGAACCAGAGAACCCAATCGTGTTCTTGCCTTGGGATTCAAGCAAGTTCATATATCAGAGTGAACGCGATGGCTTCAATCATCTTTATTTGATGGATACACAGACAAGTGTTTATCCTGAAAAACATAATGTGGCTGGCTCTACCTATATAGAATCTTTCAAGACAACCCAGTTGACAAAAGGTAATTGGTTAGTGCAGGGAATCTTGGGATTCAATGTGGCAAAGAAGGAAATCATCTACTCTTCTACAGAAGTATCCCCTTTGCAGACCAATATTTACAAGGTGAATGTCAAAACGGGAGTGAAAACCACTTTGAATGACGGTGAAGGCGTTCACAGAGCACAAGTATCTGCATCTGGTACCTATCTAATTGACAATTATGCTACTCCTTCCATTGCCCGCAAAATAGACGTGTATGATACTACAGGCAAGGGCAAAGCAAAAGCCATCAACCTATTGACAGCTGAAGATCCTTTGAAGGACTTTGCTTTGCCACAAATAGAAACGGGTACCATCAAAGCTGCAGACGGAGTGACCGACCTCTATTATCGCATCATCAAACCAGTAAACTTTGATGCCAGCAAGAAATATCCAGCTGTAACGTATGTCTATGGCGGTCCTCATGCACAAAACATCTCATCCACTATGCGTTATGGCGCTCGTGCTTGGGAAGTCTATATGGCCAGCAAAGGTTATGTGATGTTTTGTTTGGACAACCGAGGTAGTGAGAACCGTGGACTTGTATTTGAACAGGCTACTTTCCGTCATTTAGGTGTAGAAGAAACCAAGGATCAGCGCAAGGGTGCTGAATTCTTGATGAGTTTGCCCTATGTTGACAAACATCGTATGGGCGTGCATGGATGGAGCTTTGGTGGACACATGACCACCAGCATGATGCTGCGCATGAATGATGTTTACCAAGTAGGTGTGGCAGGTGGACCAGTCATCGACTGGCAATGGTATGAGGTGATGTATGGTGAGCGCTATATGGATACCCCGCAGACTAACCCAGAGGGTTATGCAGAAACCAATCTGCGGAGTCTGGCAGGCAACTTGAACGGACATCTGTTGATGGTGCATGGCTACCAAGATGGTACTTGCGTACCTCAGCACACGTTGGGCTTTATCAAGGCTTGTGTAGATGCCAAAGTACAACCCGACCTTTTCCTCTATCCTGGACATCAGCATGGTGTATCAGGCAAGGATGCCGTACATCTATATGAAAAGATGACTCAATATTTTGAAGATAACCTCTAAAATTCTATAAAATGAAGATATTATTGTTAGGATCTGGTGGACGTGAACATGCTCTAGCATGGAAGATAGCCCAAAGCAAGAAAGTTGAGAAGTTGTTTATCGCTCCTGGCAACGCAGGAACTACCCTTGTTGGGGAAAATGTAGCGATGAAAGCCACCGATTTTCCTGCCATTCGAGAGTTTGTGCTGAAAAATGCCATTGATATGGTAGTGGTGGGTCCTGAAGATCCATTGGTAGAAGGCATCTACGACTATCTAAAAGGCGATGCAGAAACAACCCATATCGCCGTTATTGGTCCTACAAAAGCAGGTGCCCAACTAGAAGGAAGCAAGGAATTCGCTAAGAGCTTTATGATGCGTCATAACATCCCTACCGCTCGCTACTTGAGCGTTACCTCTGCCAACTTGGAGGAAGGTTTACTTTTCTTAGAGCAATTGGAGGCTCCCTACGTACTGAAAGCCGATGGCCTTTGTGCAGGAAAGGGCGTTTTAATACTACCTACTCTTGAGGAAGCCAAAAAAGAACTGAAAGAAATGTTGGGTGGCATGTTTGGTGATGCCAGTTCTACCGTATTGATTGAAGAATTTTTAAGCGGTATCGAGTGTTCAGTGTTTGTCTTGACAGATGGTGAACATTATAAAGTGTTACCTGTAGCTAAAGATTACAAGCGTATTGGTGAAGGTGACAAGGGCCTGAACACAGGTGGTATGGGTAGTGTTACCCCTGTTCCATTTGCTGATGAATTGTTCATGGAAAAGGTACGTACTCGTATCATCGAACCAACCGTGAATGGTTTGCGCGAAGAAACCATTCTTTATAAAGGCTTTATCTTCTTAGGACTTATCAATGTGAAAGACAATCCTTACGTGATTGAATATAATTGCCGTATGGGTGATCCTGAAACGGAAAGTGTGATGTTGCGCACCAAGAGCGATCTCGTGGAACTGTTTGAAGGGGTTGAAGCCGGTAACCTTGACCAATATACTTTAGAACATGATCCTCGTTGTGCTGCTTGTGTAATGCTGGTTAGTGGTGGCTATCCTGAGAAATACCAGAAAGGCTTTGAGATAACAGGATTGGAAACTGCTGCTGAAACAGGAAGTATTTTATTCCATGCAGGTACTGCCATGAAGGATGGGAAGACTGTTACTGCCGGTGGGCGTGTTATTGCCGTTTGCTCATATGGAGAAACCCGTGAGGATGCCTTGAAGCAAAGCTACTTCGCCGCTAGCATGATTGATTTCGAGAAAAAATATAACAGACGAGACATAGGCAAAGATCTTGGCTAAGAAATTTCAAAAAGAGATAGTTACCAATCAGCTGACGTTGACAACAGCCATTATCTCATCTGTTGTCATTTGGGTTGTTTGTTATTTAGTACGCCCTGTAGCTAACTTAGAGGAAACGATAGGGGCATATGTTTTGTATGCCCTTATTGGATATTTGCTGATAGTCCTCAACAAATCATTCTCCATCATCCGCTTGAGGGCGTCTTTCCAAACTGTCATCTTTTTGATTCTAACATCCATCTACTCTGCCATCCATACGCTTTATGTGGGCAATATCATGGCAACTTGTTGCCTGATAAGCATCTTCTTTTTGTTTAGCAGCTTTCAAAAAGATTGGTCGGCTGGTATTTTATTCCATGCCTTCATCTTCTGGGGCTTAGGATGTGTTTTGGTTCCTAAGATTGTTTGGCTCGTCCCATTTATGTGGTATAGCTGCTACGTATTCAGGTCATTAAATTTCAGAAGTTTCGTTGCTTCTATCTTTGGATGGTCAATTCCTATAGGAGGGTTTGCTGTTTATGATTATTTGAACAACCAAGGTATAGGATTTATAGATAAAATTGTAGAAGTAACAAAAATTGAAGGCATTTCTTTAGAAAACCTCCAATTGCCAATTGTTGTCATGCTACTTTTTTTATTTATCATTTTTGTAGTGAGTGCTACCCATTCTATCCTATATTCTATGGATGAGAAAGTGCAGACACGCAGTTATCTACAACACCTAATTGTTGCTGTTTCTATACTGTTTTTGGTAGCTTTCAGCTGCTTATCCATTACTTTGCATCTAATGCCTTTGATACTGATTGGTATCGGACTACTGTATGGACATTTCTCTACTCTTACCAACAGCAAGTGGTCGAATATTTTCTTTATCAGTATTCTACTCTTCACGATACCAATATTCATCATTAACCTTCTTTTCTAAAATATGGATGCTTTTGTTCAACTCATGACAGACTGGGGTTATATAGGCATGTTGATTACTGCCTTTCTTGCCGGTAGCCTCATCCCATTCAGTTCTGAGTTGGTACTAACCGGCCTATTGTCTTTGGGTCTGAGTCCTATCGGCATCCTAATAGCTGCCACCATTGGCAATACAATGGGTGGTATGACTTGTTATTGGTTAGGTAGTTTAGGCAAGATGGAGTGGATAGAGAAGTATTTTCATATCAAGGAAAAGCATGTACTGAAGGCGCAAAAAATTCTACAAGGCAAAGGTGCCTGGATGGCTTTCTTTGCCTTCTTGCCTTTCATCGGAGGCCCCATAGCTGTAGCCTTGGGATTGATGCGAAGCAACCTACCAGTTACCATCACTGCCATGACCTTAGGAAAAGCCATCAGATACATCATCCTTATAGGCATCCTGCTCTCTATTTTCTGAATAGTATTGAATCATTGTTTATAGCTCCTTTTCTTCAAAAAGAGTTGTCTTTTGAAAGGAATGCCTTCTATGGGTTGTCGCAGTATCTCCTATCACCCGACGCGGTATCCGTTATCACTCATCGCAGTATCTCCTATACCCCCATAACAGATACTGCGATGACCCATGGGAGATATTGCGACAAGTGATAGGATGCTTTCCCTCGATAGATAGAAAGTTCTAGTATTCGTTGTAGCAATATCTGCAATAAGAAAAAGAGTAATAAATGAAAAAAGGTGCACCTTAGTACACCCTTTTCCTATACAGATAAATAAGATTACTGAATCTTTGCAGCAAAACCGCCACCTGGAGCAAGGTGAATCTGCAACCTATTGCCGACAGTTTCGTTGGTCAACTTGAAATCAGCACCTTTACGATCGGCATTGACACCATCCTTGAAAAGTAGCATCTGCTTGCCATTAAGAAAAGATAAATCTACGGTAAGATCTCTTGCCTCACGATTGGTAATACCACCAACATACCAAGTGTTACCACTACGGCGAGCTGTCACGATATACTCACCGACTTTGCCATCCAGAATACGAGTTTCATCCCATACGGTAGGAATTTTTGCGATGAAATCGGTACATTCAGGCTCCTTTAGGTAATTTGTAGGCGAGTCACACAGCATGTTAAGTGGAGAATCCAATACCACATACAGACCTAATTGGTGGCAACGAGTACCCTGACTCATTGGCTCTGAATTTGAAGGACGGTAGTTCCTTATACCACCATTGAGCATAGCACCTTGGGTATAATCCATAGGACCTGCCAACTGACGGATATAAGGAATGGTTACATCATACTTCAGCTGATCAGTACCAGATTCCCACTTCATCTGCTCCAAGCCATGCACACCTTCAAAATTCACTACATTTGGATAAGTACGGTTCAAGCCAGAAGGTTTGTAGGTTCCGTGGAAATCGGCCAACAAATGATACTTGGCGCAAGTAGCAGCTGCTCGATACATAAAATCAGTCATCAATTGGTCATCACGATCCATAAAGTCGATTTTGAAACCCTTCACACCCATGTCTGAGTAGTGCTTGCACACATTCTCCATATCACGGTTAAATGCATAATAACCAGCCCAAAGAATGATGCCAACACCTTTCTCCTTACCATAATCCACAATTTCATTAAGGTTAATTTCAGGAATAACCTGCAGCAAGTCAGCCTTTAGATTTACTGCCCAACCTTCATCCAGAATCACATACTCAATACCCTTCAGGGAAGCAAAATCGATGTAATACTTATAGGTTTCTGTATTGATGCCCGCACGGAAGTCAACGCCAGAGATATTCCAATCGTTCCACCAATCCCAAGCCACCTTGCCAGGCTTTATCCAACTATAGTCGGTCACACGAGAAGGCTCACCTAAAAGGTAACCCAACGTACTGGCAGCAATGTCTTTATCTTCTTTAGCCACTACCGCAATTCGCCAAGGGAAAGTACGTGGACCAGCAACTTTGGCGATAAAATTCTCACCCTCGCTTACACGCTCTTGCAACATATTGTGTCCACCCTGTTTCATAGTCTTAGGATAAGGAGCATTGATGCCCTGCATCTTATCAGTGCCTGTACCCAAGAGGTAGAGGCCAGGATAGCTATCCAAGTTAGTTTCTGTGATACAAACAACGCCATCATCCGTCTTTACCATTACAGGCAGGAAAGTCAGACGGTCTTTCTTCATATCCTTTACCTTGTACTCACTATAGAGGTTCTCAAACGAAGAGCCAAACTGGGCTGTAAAATCACCATCTTTATAATCCTCACGAACGTAGGAGGCAATCACATTATCATCGTCATCAAACTTGAAAGCCGTGTTGTCTTTTTCGATGATAAAAGGTGTCTTACGAGTAGTAGAGAGACGATAGGCAATACCATCATCGTAAGCACGAAACTCTACTGCATAGTCGCCTTTGAAAGAGAGGGTCAACGCATTAAAGTTATCTCTCAATTCTTTGGCACGATACATAGGAGATGGTACCATCTGATTTACCTTCTGCCTTTTCTGTGATTTCAACTTAGGATTCTGTCCCCAAACCTCACCTGTAGTCAAAGTAACACCAATAGGAGAATCATCCATTACCTCCTCACCATCGAATGAAATAGAATAGGTAAGTTGTTGTCCAAGTTCAATTTTTGTTGTTACCCTTCCATTAGGAGAGGCAAGTTTGATTTCTTTTTGTGCATATGCGCCAAACGCTAAGCAGAGCGACATAGTCACAATTAATGCTTTTTTCATAAATAAGAGTTATTAATCGTTGTCCAATGCATGACTAATGCTAAAATTCATACGTCTGAGCTGAACCTCATCGAGCTTGATTACCTTACGATCGTAAGTCATCAGACCATTCACCTCAATTTCCACATCAGTAGTCTGGGTATAAACTGCGGCTGAGAAACCCTTAGGGATATAGTCCTTCAGCATCTGAGCATATTTAAGATACTCATCAGTCACTTCTTTCTCAGTATTAAACTGCACATAACCCCAGTTACGATCAGGTTCCCAAATGTTTTCTTTGATAACACGTCCGATACCACCATACTCACCCAATACATTTACACGAGAGCCATCATAGAGATACATATCTGGTTGTGGATAGTTATGCAGGTCTAGAATATCACCTACAGGATAATGATTGCCACCACTGGCAGGGTTTACTAGACGCGATGGGTCATACTGCTTGGTCCATTCCACAATCTCCTGCGTCTTGAACTGTCCCCAAGCCTCGTTGAATGGCACCCAAACTGCAATACAAGGATTGCTGTAAAGAGCATCCATGATTTCCTTCCATTCCTTGCGATAGTTAGCCTCGCTTTCTGCACTACGATGCAGTTCTGTATCAGTAAAGTATTCCTTGTTCTGCCAACGAGGATTCCTGTCGCCACTTGGCATATCCTGCCAAACCAAAATACCCAACTGGTCACAATAGGTGTACCAGCGAGCTGGCTCTACCTTAATGTGCTTGCGAATCATGTTATAGCCAAAATCCTTGGTCTTCTGAATGTCATATTTCAGTGCCTCGTCAGAAGGAGCAGTATAAAGACCATCAGGCCACCAACCCTGATCCAATGGACCATACATAAAGATAGGTTTGTTATTAAGTTGTAGACGCATAATGCCGTTCTTGTCCTTCCCCGTTGAGAGCTTACGCATGGCGGCATAGCTATCCACTTTATCTACCTCCACGCCATTTTTCAGCAAACTTACCTTTACTGTATATAAAAAAGGAGCATCTGGAGTCCATAACTTGGCATCAGCTGGCATCTGTACTTGAACGGGAAGACTATTTACACTACCACCTTCCGCCACAAGTTTCTGTCCGTCATAAACGCTAACCTTAGCTTGATAACCCTTGCCAACAAGGCCTTCTGTCTGTAACTCTATTTGCAACTGATGATTGTCAATGTCAGGGGTAGTCTTCAGGTTGGCAATGTGGGCCTCTGCTACAGGCTCCAGCCATACCGTCTGCCAAATACCAGTTACAGGAGTGTACCATATGCCACTGGGGTTATTCACCTGCTTACCACGTGGCTGATATCCCTTGTCGGTTGGATCCCATACACGTACTATCAACTGATTGGTGCCACGAGCAATAAGGGCATCGGTAATATCCAAATAAAAAGGAACATAACCACCAGTATGAGAGCCAACACTCATACCATTTACCCACACATCGGTCTTCCAATCAACGGCTCCGAAATGCAATAATACACGTTTTCCTGCCCAATTCTTAGGCACATCAAAAGTACGCTGATACCACAATTCTTCAGTTTCTTTCACACGTTTGCCAACGCCTGAAAGGGATGACTCAACGGCAAAAGGTACCAAAATCTGACCATCCCAACTCTTTGGGGTAGCTTCACCTTTCTCCTTAATGGCATAGTTCCATAAACCATTTAGGTTCTTCCAATCGGTCCTTTCCATAATTGGGCGAGGATATTCAGCCCACACATTTTCAGGAGTCAACTGTTCTGCCCACGTAGTCTTGATTTTATCTCCTGCTGGCTTCCAATTCTGAGCCAGTGTACAAACGGATGTCAGTGCAAATGCAGCCATCCAAAGCAATGTCTTTTTCATCGCAATTATATTTTTAAGGTTATATTAGTAACACAAAGATAAAGCAAAAGCTATTTATTTCCAAGTGCAAATACTACCTATTTTACGTTTCATCGCATTATTGGATTATCAACGCAACAAAAAAAAGATAATTTATGGACAAAAAAACTATTTTTATCGCAGAAGGCTTATCTTTGCGCTATAAATCTTTTAATAGATGCAAGGAATGGATAATACCAGTTGGGTAATTTTGGGAATCATCATGTGTATAGTGATAGCATTTATCACTAGCATACATTATATTTATGGTATATCCAAAGGATTGTTGAAGGACAATTCTCGCCTAATGAGTATCATAGAGAATCAAAAGAAAACACAAGAAGAACAGTTGGAACAAAAAAAGACACAAGATGAGGTTCTATCTTTTTTACAGCAACAGACGAAAGAACAGCAAGAAGCATTGGAAGCCTTGAAGAAAAAGTTAGTAACTAAGGACGAAACCATCATGTTAGAAGAAAAGGCTTTCCACCTGCGCCAAGATATCAACAATACGGCTGAGATGAATGATGACGAACTGATGGAATGGGTCAACAAGCGTTTAGACTACTCTTTACTCTACAAAGACCCGAACCTCTCACTCAAACAGATTGCACAACAGCTGAATTTAACGCAGAAACGACTGATACAACTCATAAAAAAACAAGATAAATACAATGGCATCAATGACTACCTCACCGAAAAGCGATTCCTCTTGGGATGCAAGTTACTGCAAGAAAAACCCAACTGGACAATAGAAGCAGTAAGCAAGGAGGCTGGCTTTATGTCAACCCGTACTTTCCAAGTGGAAGTGAAGAAACGTTTAGGTATTACCCCATCACAATTTAGGCAGAACAACAATCCCAAATTTACACAGAACGTAAATGATACCCAGCAAGAATTGAAGTACCTACCTAAAAAACGAGGACGTAAGCCTAAGAGCAATAGTCTTTCAGACGAATAAACGCCTTAAACTCCAAGCGTAGGATATTTCCAACAGGATCACCATCACGTCCAGTATTGCTAATGGGAATTGTGAGATAAATAGATAATAAATTACAGGCAACAATGTAACGCCTAAAATACGTACTACCATCACTAGCCCCATTGTTTGCAACCGCCCTCTATACACAAAAAAAATGCCCAAACCCAAAGGTAGGTAGGCTATAGGTAAACATAAGGCCAGACCAATATCGATAATATCTGGAACCGTAGACAAGCCCATAACGAAAAGTCCCATCAAATTAAGCACAATAACAATTATCCACAAAACTGTAAACGGTCGTTTCAATGATTTCATGCCAGCCATTACTAATACATAGAAAGCAGTCATGCTTACGGTCTGTATCAAAGCATAACCAAATGATGCATGGGCTTGCAACCAACTCATGATAGATGTCCAACAACAAATTGCTGCCAGTACCATCAAAACAAACAATACCTCTACTAACCACCTAGGTGGAATAAGTCCACCCTCCAACTTGTCAATTCTGCGTCCATCTGGTTGCATATGATCCACGTTATTCTGTTCCATTATCTCTATGCTTTCATTATTTTGCGAAAGTAGCAAAAAAAACAATAAAATCCCAAATATTATCCCTACGATCATCTTATCAAAGAAAAGAAATCGTCATCTTATCGCATAATTAGTATTTCATCGCAACATTAAGAAAAGCAACTATACAAAATTTTGTTGTAAAAAAAAAATACAGTATTTTTGCAATAAAGAAATCAAATAAAACTATTATGAAAAGAAGATTAATTTTATTATTGTGCGTTCTGGCTACCCTATCAGTACATGCTCAATATACCCAGACAGACCGCATAGTTAGAGATGGCCTTACAGGCCTAAATGCTGTGTTGGGTTCTATAGAACGTCAAAAGATGGCAAAACTTGAAGCGGAGCAGAAAGCCCAAAATCAACCCATTTTTAATGAGGCATACGAAACTGCCAAGGAATATGAAGATGCAGAAATGTATGAAGAAGCCTTGCAAAAATACGAAGAGGCTGCTACTCTCAACTGCCAATATGGTTATACCGATCAGAAGGTTATCTCAAAGAAAATCACCTCTCTATACGAAAAAGCAGGTCGCGAAGAAGATGGCCCCAGCATCTTAAACAATCACATCGTAACATTAGATGACTATTCCGCTTATAGGTATATGAAGGTCAATCCTATTGCCAAGACTAAAAAAAAGGCCTCTACTGCTACAAAACTCATTCGTGTGTGCTGCTCCGATCAAGAGACACGACTGGAATTTGAAACAGAAGCAAAGAGTATGAATTATCTGGTGAATGTGGTGCCTAGATGTTATATCAAAGGTAACGAGGGCGACAAACTAGAGCTGACAGAGGTACAGAACATTACGACTTCACCTACTCGTACCATTATCCCGTTTACTTACCAGAAACTCCGTTTTGCCCTTATATTCGAACCTCTTCCAGTTGAAGCAACCGAATTTGACTTCGTTGAGCCAGGTGGTATTTGGAAGTTTATGGACATCAAATGTAAGTAAGAATATATATCAATTAATCAATAACACTAATTTAGTAAAAATTATGAAGAATTTTGTAAAGATGTTTACCGCCATTTGTTTTTGCGGTATGATGACAGCAGTATTTATGTCTTGTAGTAAATCGGATGAACCAGGAGGATCTGGCGACATAACTCCAGTTGTTGACAATACTATTGTAAAAGCAGAAGCAACCTATAAACTCATGCTCTCCGACGGTATCAAAAATTCTTTGGACAAGGCTGTTGATATGAAAATAGAGTATTATAATGAAGGAAAACTGGAAACCAAGGCCTATACTGCCAGTGGTGATAACTTCACAACAACAGCTAAATTTTCGACCATTCCTAGTAAAAGTGGTATGCGTATAACTTTTACTCCTAAAGCCGACCTATCAGGCGTTGGTGATGATGAAGAATTCGATATGCAATATAGTGTGGAAGTATCTATCAAAGCCTACAATTCAAAGGGGACGCAGGTTAAAGAAAGAGAAGCTAAAGATGGATGTAAGAAGACAGGAATGTATATCAAGGAGATGGCAGCTGACAAAGCAGACTTCAATACTTTCGAGACAAAATTATACTTTAACGTAACGAAAGAAAGTATAGACCTTGAAAAATAAACATATGGGAAAAAAGCTTATATAAATGTTGGCCGTCATAACATCCTGCAGTTTCATATTGATTTCATGTCATGACAATGGTAATGATATCCCTGCTCAGGAAGAAGAGCAGGGTGCTACTGAGCCTGGCAGCTATTGGGCGGAAGGTATATAAGATTTTATCTACGATATCAAATATAATGGCAAGGTGTTTATTGCAGCGAAGTTGACACCCAAACAGGTAGAAGTTGTCAATAAAATGATGCCCAACCAGACCACCAACCTGTCAGAGGCAAAGGTAGCTGTGATAAACAGCATCAATGACTTGGGCTAGGAAGATACAGAAGCATTATATTGGGAAGGAGCAGAGATTGTTTTACTCAACCCAGTAAAAGCCGAGATAGAACAATGGTTCAAAGATCATACCTTATCAGAGGATTGCCCTTCTTACATGCTCGATGGTGCCCGTTTCTATGCCTTCGACGCATCAGATTATCATTATATATATGGTAATGATGATGGCAGCATTGTGAATAAGAACAACTTTGCCAGCATAACGAAGATGGTTTCTTTGACTTTATGGGGACAACCAATTATGAGGAAGACGATTATGATGTGGAACCAGAAGAAAGCGTTGACTATGAAACCCTTGAATTGAACATAATGTTTAGTCAGTGGTTGGAAGACTTGATGGAAATGGAGTCTAAAAATATGGAGGCAGAAACTAAGGCTATCACCCGCGCTGCAGGCAATGAAGGCATGAAAGTAGAAGATTGCTTCAAGGTGACCACACTCACTAAGAGTTTCCCTTACAATTGCTATATGAATATGATATTTGATGGCGATGATGGTAATAATAAAATATATGGAAGAGTCAAATTTGGCGGAAAAGCTACCATTTATTATATCACCAACGACAAGGTACCAATGGACTGGAAAGAACCTACTGTACTAAAGGCTGCATTCGACTTCAAGAAAGAGGAACTTATTAGGTAGGAAGATAAGTATTATTGCATAGCAATAACAAAATAATTACAACAAGTTTTTATATGAGCAGATAATAATGTCAAGGGCTGCTTCGTACAGCAAAAACAGGTAAATTGTACTATCAAAACAACTTGCTTTGGATTCGTTAAGATGCTTACTATTGGTCGTAAAGCAATTCTTAAGTATACCAAAACGGGTTGTTTTGCTATTAGTAGAAACAGATATATGATAGTTGTTCGTTAATAGAGAGAAATGCTCTCTTAACAAACTTTATGGATGGCCAAGTGTATTATTTGATTAAAAACTTGTAATTTTGCAGCCCTAAAATCAAGATTGATAGAAATTTAATGAAAACTTTCGAGGAATTAGGTGTTTCGGCAGATATTTGCCGCGCCATTTATGAACTAGGGTTCGTTAACCCTATGCCTGTACAGGAGGAAGTAATCCCTTATTTGCTGAGCGGTGACGCCGATGTTGTGGCGTTGGCACAGACGGGTACAGGAAAGACAGCAGCATTTGGTCTGCCAATTATACAAAAACTGGACGTGGACCAGAGAGTTCCCCAGTCATTGATTCTTTGTCCTACCCGTGAGTTGTGTTTGCAAATCGCCGGCGATTTGAAAGATTATTCCAAGTATGTGGAAGGTGTCCATGTACTACCTGTATATGGTGGTTCATCTATTGAAAGCCAGATACGTGCTTTGAAACAGGGAGTTCATGTCGTTGTAGCTACTCCAGGACGATTGCTCGATCTGATGCGTCGAGATAAAGTTTCCTTAGCAAACATCAAGAAAGTAGTGATGGATGAGGCTGACGAAATGCTCGACATGGGCTTCTCTGAGGACTTAAATGCCATACTTGAAGCTGTGCCCGAAACGCGTAACACGCTGATGTTCTCAGCTACGATGAATAAGGAGATAGAAAAGATAGCAAAGAACTACTTGAATGATGCGAAGGAAATAACTATAGGTCGCAAGAACGAAAGCACTCACAATGTAAACCATGTGTATTATTGCGTGCATGCGAAAGATAAATATGAAACACTTAAACGAATCGTGGATTATCATCCAAATATTTATGCCATCATTTTCTGCCGTACTCGTGTAGAGACACAAGAGATAGCAGACAAACTGATGCAGGATGGTTATGATGCCGATAGCCTACATGGTGAGTTGTCACAGGCCGCACGCGACTTGGTAATGCAGAAATTCCGTTTACGTCACTTGCAATTGTTGGTGGCTACTGATGTAGCAGCTCGTGGTTTGGACGTTGATGACTTGACACATGTTATCAACTATGGATTGCCTGATGATATCGAGTACTATACACACCGTAGTGGTCGTACAGGTCGTGCCGGCAAAACGGGGACCTCTATCGCCATCATTAACCTACGTGAGAAGGGCAAGATGCGCAATATTGAGAAGGTGATTGGACATGAATTCCAACCTGGTGAAATGCCGACTCGTCAGCAGATTTGCAAAAAGCAGTTGATGAAGTCTATCGATAACCTGGAAAAAGTGCAGGTGAACGAGGAGGAAATTAACGAGTTTATGCCAGAGGTATATCGTAAGCTTGACTGGCTGAACAAGGAGGATGTACTGAAGAGAGTTGTTTCAATCGCTTTTAATCGTTTCTTGGATTACTATCGCAATCGTCCTGAAATTGAAATAGACAATGGACATGAACGTAGGAAAGAGAAAGAAAGTAAAGGTGGCAGGCGTGAACGTGGACGCATAGCCGAGGAGGGTTTCAGCCGTCTATTCATCAACTTAGGACGTACCGATCGTCTGAATCCAAAGGCATTAATGAGTCTTGTTAACGAACATATACATGGAAAAGTGGAGATTGGTCGTATCGATGTGATGCAGAATTACTCTTTCTTTGAGGTAAGGGAAGAAGATGCAGACCGCGTGGTTAGGTTCCTGAATGGGCAGAACTATAAGAACAGAAGTATTATCGTTGAATTTTCTAACCCTGGCGAAGGAGAAGAGAGATCCCAGAAGACAGATAGACGAGGAAGGGAAAGAAAGACGGAAAAGTCTGCTCGTGAAAACAAACGATCAGCCAAAGAAAAAGATAGAGAGGTTGTTAAGCAACTGCAAGAAATAAAGGCTGCAAAAAAAGCAGCGAAAAACAAGCCAAGTCGGGAAGAACGTGGTTATACTAAACCTCGTGGTCGAAAAGATGACTGGATGCAGTTCTTCATGCAAGACAGCAATCTGAAAGGAGAAACTCCAGACTTTAATGAAGACGGATGGGTTAAAAAAAGTAAGAAGAAGAAATAAAATGATTATCCCCGCTTATTGGCGGGGATAATTTTTTATGGTTCCAACAGCAATTTCAGTTCTTTAGAATTGGTACGAGCTTTCATCCATTCCACCATTTTAGCCTTCTCACGATCATCCATTCGTTTATTAAGCTGGACAATAGCAAAGGTTACTGTGTCAATACGAGCAGAATCGATGCTCATTTCCAGAGTCCTAGAAAGAGAAAAACGTTTTACTTGAGGATAAAGGACTTTCATCTCAGGCATCAAGGAACGAGCTAATTCATCATAGGTAAGATAAGTATTAACCATCCCTTGTAGAGAATCAATTAACACAGCTTGTTGCTGCAACTTCACCTCACCATTCTTATAGAAATCTTCCAATACCTGTGCACGTACAGATGTGATATCCATAGTAGCAGCTTGCTGACCACTCACACCTTGTAAAACAACCAGTTTAGTATCTGCAAGATTATAGTCAGCCATACGGCGTTGCGCCATAATAATAGTACTATCAGCAACCTCTTTACCTACTAACACGACGCGCAATTCCTTAGTACCATCGCGTTTCTCCACTTTTTTATCCACTACCTGCGCATTTTCAAAGCTTAGCTGTTCACTCACAAAACGATTGACAGAAGCTTCATAAATAGTATCATTCAAGATGCCATAAGTAAGATAAACAGCAGGAATCATCGTCAGCACTACAACCCAAATAATGTATGTACGCACCTTTTTCTCACGTTCTTTATCCACATATTTCAATCGACTGAAATGCATAACCCTTGTACCCAAATAGGTAGCAACGCAAATGAAAACCGAATTGATAAAATAGAGATAAAAAGCCCCAAGGAAATAAATCAAATTACCTGTAGCCAACCCAAACCCTGCTGTACATAATGGTGGCATCAAAGCGGTAGCAATAGCTACACCTGGTATAACTGAACCCTTTTTAGTAGTAGAGAGAGCTATAAATCCTGCTGCACCACCAAATAATGCGATGAAAACATCATAAATAGTTGGAGAAGTACGAGCCAGTAACTCCGACTGACCTTCAGAAACAGAGGGACTAATTAGGAAGAATAAGGTAGCAGTAATCACACTGAACAAAGTTATTACCAGGTAATTCTTAAAAGAACGCTTCATCAAATCAAAATCACCCAAACCGATCGCTAGTCCTACACCCATGATAGGTCCCATAATAGGAGATATCAGCATGGCACCAATGATAACTGCAGTAGAATTGACATTGAGGCCCAAAGAAGCCAAAAGGATAGCAGCTATCAATATCCAAATAGTAGCTCCCTTCATCTCTACACCTTCGCGTATTAACTTAATTGCTTCGCTTTCATCAGCTTTATCACGACGCACATCCAAATATTCTTCTATGAATGATTTGACTACAAATATACTCTTATCAGTCTGATTATTCTCCATAATAGTATTATTTGATAAAACGGTTTACAAAAGGAATATTTCTCAGAGGTAAATCACGTTTGATGATATACGCTACGAAAATCAACAACAGTATTGTGCGGAAGAAAAGACGCAACCACAAATTCTCTATCTCCAAGCATTCGGCAGCCACATATAAGGCTGCTGCCAGCAATACATAGGTACCAATAGATTTAAGGTCGTAATTAATGGGGTATTTCTTTTGTCCTATCGAGTAGCTGAGCAACATCGCCACACCATAGCCACAGAACCCTGCCCAAGCACAAGCCATATAGCTATATTTCGGGATGAAAAAAACATTGACCAACACCAGTGTAATACAACCTATAATAGAAAATGAAGCTCCCCAATGTGTTTCATCAATGAGCTTATACCAGAACGACAAGTTGAAATAAACTCCCATAAAAACCTCTGCCATCATGACGATAGGCACTACTTTCAATCCTCCCCAATAACCTCTGCCTATTAAATACTTAAAAATATCAAGGTAAAAAACAACGGCCAGATAGGCAAGTAGAGCGAAGATAATGAAGAATTTCATACCTTCAGCATATACCTCTTTACTGTCTTTGTCACGACTCTTGCCAAATACAAACGGTTCATAAGCATAACGAAAAGCTTGCGTTAACATGGCCATTATCATAGCTATTTTCACACACGCTCCATAAATACCCAATTCAACAATTCCCTGTGCCTTATCTGGATAGACATAAGGGAATATTATCTTATCGGCAACTTGGTTAAGAATACCAGCAATTCCCAAAATCAACAATGGCCAACAATAGTGCATCATCCGTCGGTTAAGCTCCTTGTCAAACACATACTTAAACCCACGCAATTCAGGAATCATGCACAGCATGATAAATGATGTACAAATTAGGTTAATGAGGAATGCCTTTCCTACATCATGACCATCCATCCCCACATAATAAATAAGGTTAAGGGTGATATTCAAGAAAATGAACAACAACTTTAACGAGGCAAAGCGAATAGGCTTCTTCTGATAACGAAGGAATGAAAAAGGAATTGCCTGGAAGGCATCCATCGCCACCACCAACATCATCATACCCAGATACCATGGATGATCAGCATATCCCAACCATCCAGCTATGGGTTGTAGGAAAGTCAAACCTAAAATCAGAAAAACTAATGAGAAACCACCAACGGTAAGCAAAGTAGTAGAATACACGCGCATAGGCTCATCCTTACCGTTGTTGGCAAATCGGAAAAAACCCGTTTCCATGCCACAAGTAAGAATCACCATCATCAACGCCACCCAAGCATAGACATTAGTTACCACACCATAACCGCCACTTGACGCTGGTAAAGCAATCGTATATACTGGCACCAGCAAGTAATTCAGAAACCTGCCTACAATACTGCTAAGTCCATAAATAGCAGTGTCTTTTGCCAAAGATTTTAGATTCGCCATAACATACAATTGAACTTACCTAACTAAATAAGTCACCCTGTTCAGAAAACCGGAATCTGCCTAAATGCTTATACGCCAACTCTGTCACCTCCCTACCTCTTGGGGTACGCTTAATGAAACCTTCTTTAATGAGGAAAGGCTCATAAACTTCCTCGATAGTACCAGAATCTTCACCCAAAGCAGTAGCAATGGTATTCAATCCTACTGGACCGCCCTTGAACTTATCAATAATCGTCAGCAGTATCTTATTATCAATCTCGTCTAAGCCGTATTTGTCGATATTCAGGGCTTCTAATGCATAACGTGCAATAGCCATATCAATACTGCCAGTTCCTTTCACTTGTGCAAAATCGCGCACGCGTCTAAGCAACGCATTGGCAATACGTGGAGTGCCTCGGCTACGAGATGCAATCTCAGCAGAAGCATTCTTTTGGATAGGAATACCCAAAATATCCGCAGAACGTTCTATAATCTTTTGCAACACAGCATTGTCATAGTATTCCAAATGGAGGTTTATCCCGAATCGAGCACGTAAAGGAGCTGTTAGTAATCCACTACGAGTGGTAGCACCCACCAAAGTAAACTTGTTCAGATCCAATTGAATACTTCTAGCCGAAGGGCCTTTGTCTATCATGATATCAATGCGATAATCTTCCATTGCGGAATAAAGGAATTCTTCTACGACAGGAGACAAACGATGAATTTCGTCAATGAACAAAACATCATTCTCCTCCAGACTGGTTAGAATACCAGCCAAATCACCTGGCTTATCCAACACAGGACCAGAGGTAATTTTAATGCCCACACCCAACTCATTAGCAATGATGTTTGATAAAGTAGTTTTACCTAATCCAGGAGGACCATGAAGCAACACATGGTCGAGGGACTCACCTCTCATACGAGCTGCTTGAACAAAAACTCGAAGATTGTCAACCACCTTGTCTTGCCCACTGAAGTCCTCAAACCTCAAAGGGCGCAAGGCATTCTCGAAATCCTTGTCGCTGGCATTCTGTTGCAGTCTGATATCAAATTCGTCGTTCATTATCTTGTCTATTTATTATGTTTGCAAAGATAGTGTAAACGTATCACAAAAACAATAATTATTCTATTTTGTACAATGCAAAAAACGACATCTGTGCAACATCATCATCATAAAAAAAACAAAAGTAGTGGATGCTATAGAAAACTATTTGTATCTTTACAGACATATAAAATAAAGATAAAAACAAAGACATCTTAATTATGAATAAAGTTCGGATAACAGCAATCCGCCAAACAGTATATGAAGATCTGATGGCGAAATATGAGAATCCCATTGAGCATACATGCGATATACAGGTAGGGCAGAAATGGATTTCAGAAAATGGACAGCAACCAAAGGGGTTTTATCCTTCTGCTTGGGGCTCCATGCGTGAGTTTGTGGAGGCTTTGGCACGCGGGGAAAGCTATTTCTACGATGGCTGGATGCAGAATCCCAGAAGCGCCATGATTAGTTGCAACGATGGTTTCCGCCCCTTTAGTTTTTATCTGGAAGTGGTGGAGGATAAATAACAAATTACTATGAATTTCGTTTTTGACATAGCCAACCAGAATGATATAGGCGAACTCGTTCGCCTAAGATTGGCATTTATTACTGAAGATACAGGAGACTTATCGAGTCATCAGAAACAATGCGTTGAAGAACAACTGCAAGATTACTTCAATCGAAAACTAGGAAAAGAGCTTATCGCATTCGTAGCAAAAGAGAATGAGCGCATCGTTGCTGTTGCCTACTTGCTTCTGATAGAAATGCCAGCAAATGCAAGGCTTCAGAATGGTCTATACGGAGAGGTTCTGAACGTATATACCCTACCAGAATATCGAGGGAAAAGACTATGTACTAGGGTGATGCAGCTTCTAATAGAGTATGGAAAGAAGTGCAGATTAGGGCGCATTGAGTTAAGTGCCACGTCGAAAGGATATCCCATCTATGCAAAACTGGGATTTAAGGAAAAAGAACATAAATATAAAGATATGCGGCTAATTCTTCAATAATTCAATTTATGGAAATCAAAGCATTCTACCCTGAAGATATTACCACTTTAGCAAGAAAAGTATCAGAAGTATGGAAATTTGAGGAATCTCCAGAGTTTACAAAAGTGTTCAGCGAATATCTGGTGCGCAGCAATTACTACACTCCTCAGCTTTCTTTTAAGATAGTCGATGAAGAGGGATTACAAGCCATTGCATTCGCCTGTATGCCTAGCGAAGAAAACGATTCTGAAATGTGGTTGCAAAAACAACTTGAAAGGCTTTCTCCTGAAATTAAGAAATACATCCTTCGCAGTAGTGCTTATACAAACCGTACTGATGCTGAACTTCTGAAGATGATGGAACCTCAATCTCATGCTGCCAAACTCTCGTTCTTTTTTAGTAGAAAGGCAGGATATGGAGCACTCGTATTAGAGCATCTCGTGGAGAAACTCAGGCAACAAGATGTGGAGTGGCTTTATCTGTGGTCAGATAGTTGGTGTAATTGGCAGTATTATCAACGTCATGGTTTCGAGCAAATAGGCAAAGGACTCCTGCCTGAATTCAGTTCAGACGATGAGAAATATT
>JAEEOD010000403.1 GCA_016284115.1 Bacteroidaceae bacterium | reverse complement strand
CCATCGGTAGAAACAAGACCAGGAGTATCCTCACCGCCTTTGGTGTGTTCTGGGGCATCTTCATGCTGGTGTTCATGCTGGGTGGCGGTCATGGTATGAAGACGATACTGGCAAGGGAACTATCAGGCGTTGCCAATAATTCCGGCTTTGTCTTTTCCAATCGTACCACAGTGCCCTACAAAGGCTTTCGCAAAGGGCGCGGATGGGATATAGATATGAAAGACCTTGAGGCCTTACAGCAAATTCAGGAACTGGAGGTAGTTGCCGCCAACAACTCAAGATGGGGCAGGACCTTCATCTATGAGGAAAAGAAATATACCGACGGCAGTCTGCGTGGCCTCACCCCTTCGTTCGAGATGATAGAAGACCAGCACATCAAATACGGTCGCTTTCTCAACGATGTGGATATCCGTGAGGAACGTAAGGTGTGCGTGATTGGCAAGGAAGTTTACAACAAGCTATTCGAGGACGGGGAGGATCCATGCGGAAAATATGTGCAGGTGGATGGCGTGTATTACAAGGTGATTGGTTTGTCAATGACCGACGGCAACTTCAACATCAACGGATACCCCCCAGAGAGCATTGTCATTCCTATCACCACCTTTCAACGCTTGTATAATCAAGGCAACAGGCTTGACCTGATTGCCTTCACGATGAAGCCAGGTGCACATGTGAAAGACGTTGAGCCAAAGATTGAGCAAATTATAAAGGAGAGGCATCTGATATCCCCTGAAGACACGCAGGCAGTACAATCCATCGATGCAGAGTCATTGTTCAAGATGATAGACGACCTAATGGGAGGCATCGAAGTGCTGATATGGATGGTAGGCTTGGGTACTCTTCTTGCCGGAGCCATTGGCGTGAGCAACATCATGATGGTGACTGTAAAGGAGCGCACTACAGAGATAGGCATCCGCAGAGCCATCGGTGCAAAGCCTCTCGACATCCTGCAACAGATCATGTCGGAGAGTATAACGATCACCTGCGTGGCAGGCATGGCAGGCATCTGCTTTGGGGTAGGCTTGCTCGACTTGCTGGAGAAAGCCACAGGAGAAACCGACTTACAAGTATCTTTCTGGCTGGCCATCGGCACCTGCTTCATCCTGTTGACACTGAGCATTCTGGCAGGCTTGGCACCAGCTTTCCGAGCTATGGCCATCAAGCCGATAGATGCTATTAGAGACGAATAATAAAAATAACTAGATATGAAAAAGATTTTGAAGTATGTAATAATGGCTCTCATCGCCATTGTGTTTATCGGAACCTTCGTGTTCCTGTATCAGAAGTCGTTGCCCAAGGTAACAGAGTATGAGATACTCACCCCTGAGCGTACCTCCCTGGAGAAGACCACCATCGCAACAGGTAAGATAGAACCACGCGACGAGATCCTCATCAAGCCGCAGATATCTGGCATCATTGCTGAGGTATATAAGGAAGCAGGTGAAATGGTAAAGTCAGGAGAGGTGATAGCCAAGGTAAAGGTGATACCTGAGTTAGGACAGCTCAATGCTGCAGAGAGCCGTTTGCGTCTTGCCGAGATGAATGCCAAGCAAGCTGAAAACGAGTTTGGCCGCAACGACCAACTGTATAAAGACAAGCTCATCAGTCGTGAGGAATACGAGCGTGCTGAGGTAAGTGTAAAGCAGTCGCGCGAGGAATTGCAAGCTGCTACTGACAACCTCCAGATTGTGAAGGAAGGCATCACCAAGAACAGTGCCTCTATCAGCTCCACCTTGATTCGCTCCACCATCGATGGCCTTATCCTCGATGTACCTATAAAAGTAGGTAACTCTGTGATTATGAGCAACACTTTCAACGATGGTACCACCATTGCCAGTGTTGCCAACATGAACGACCTTATATTCCGAGGCAAGATTGACGAAACAGAAGTAGGCAAGGTATATGAGGGTATGCCTGTGAAACTCACCATCGGAGCCTTGCAGGACCTCACCTTCGACGCTACCTTGGAATATGTTGCTCCAAAAGCTACCGAAGAGAATGGCGCCAACCAGTTTGAAATCAAGGCAGCTGTGCAGGCTCCTAATGGAATTACAATCCGTTCAGGTTACTCCGCTAACGCTGAGATTGTGCTTGAGCGTGCCGAAAATATATTGGCAGTACCTGAGAGTGCCATCGAGTTCAGTGGCGACAGTACCTTTGTCTATCTGCTTACCAACTCAGGTTCTCCTCAGCAATTCAAGCGCCAACCCGTAGAAATAGGCATGAGCGACGGCATCAAGATTGTCGTAAAGAGTGGCATCACTGAAAACGACAAGGTAAGAGGTTTGGAAATTAACGAAGACTAATAATACAATGAAAAAGACTATACTACTATCAGCCATCATAGCACTGGGCATTTCTGCCAACGCCCAGGAGAGCTGGACATTGCGTCAATGCATCGACTATGCTACAGCACACAATGTAACCATCCTCCAGGCAGAGAATAAGGTAATGCAGAGTGAGGTGGAGGCAAACACCGCAAAGTGGGCTCGTCTGCCTAACCTTAATGCCAGCGGTAGTCAGAGTTTTAACTGGGGACGTACACAAACCGCTATCAAGGATGAGGATACGGGCGACTACACTACCAAATATGTCGATACCAGCAGTAGAGGTACCAATATGAGCCTCAGCACCAGTATTCCAGTGTTCACTGGTTTTGAAATTCCCAGTCAGTACAATCTCTCGAAGCTGAACCTCAAGGCATCAATGGCAGATTTGCAAAAGGCAAAGGAAGATTTGGCTATCAATATTGCCTCCGCCTACCTGCAGGCTTTGTTCAACAAAGAACTGCATCAGGTAGCACAAGGACAGGTGGCATTGAGCCAGGAGCAGTATAGCCGCATCGAGGCATTAGAGCATATTGGCAAGGCATCAGTGGCCGAACTGGCAGAAGCAAAAGCTCGTGTGGCGCAAGACGAGTTGAATGTGGTGCAATCGCTCAACAATTATCGTCTGTCTATCCTTGACCTAACCCAATTAATAGAGTTAGAGACCCCAGAGGGCTTTGAGGTGGAAGATCCCGACCAGGCATTCCAGCTGAATCCCCTCACCCCACCTGATGAGGTGTTTGCCACTGCTATGTTGAGCAAGCCAGCTATCCAAGCAGCACAGGCTCGTTTGGAGGGAAGTAAGGAAAGTATCAAGATAGCACAAAGTGCCCTCTATCCTTCTATCAATCTGAATGGTAGTCTGGGCACTAACTACTACTCTACCTTGAACCGCACGTTCAGTCAGCAGTTAAGCGACAACTTCAGCCGCTATGTAGGCATTAGCCTCAGCATTCCCATCTTCAACCGCTTTGCCACTCGTAATCGTATACGTACAGCAAAGTTGCAGCGTGAAAACTATGCCTTGCAATTGGAGAACACCAAGAAGACACTTTATAAAGAGATTCAGCAAGCTTGGTACAATGCCACTGCTGCCGAGAGCAAGTATGCCAGCAGTGAAGCAGCAGCTGCAGCCAGTGAAGCATCTTTTGAGCTGACCAGCAAGAAATACGAGAATGGTACTGCCACCGCCGTTGCCTACAATGAGGCAAAGCAAAACCTGTTGAAAGCTCAAAGCGACGAGTTGCAAGCGAAGTACGAATATATCTTCCGCTCTAAAATTCTTGATTTCTATAAGGGAATCGAAATACAGTAAAAAAACAAGCTTTTCATCTACTACGGGAGGACGGCCACTCTACTACGGGAGGACCGTCCTTCTTCCCGTAGTAGAGTTTTTATCCAGTTTTGCCCCAATATTCCCGTTTCCTTATTGCAGTATTTGCTATGGGGTCACTGCGACGCCTCCTATAGGTTGTCACGATGCTTGCTATGGGGTGACGTAACGCCTCCCATCCCCAGTCGCAGTATCTCCTTTACCCCCATAACAGATACTGCGACAACCTGTAGCATATATTGGAACCAGTGATGGCAAGCATTACCCTATGAGATAGCAAGCATTAGTCATAGGGTTAGCAGGCGTTAGTCATAGGGTTAGCAGGCGTTAGTCATAGGGTTAGCAGGCGTTAGTCATAGGGTTAGTAAGCATTAACCTATGAGATAGTAAGCATAACCCCGAAAGCAATTTGTCTTGCTTTCGGGGTTCACTTTAATTCAGAGAGAGGGAATAATTAGGATTATTCTCAGTATTCCTGCTGTGTCCAACCTGCTGGGATTCCACTTGTGCCACTAGGCCACTCTACGTCCTTTGCATGGTAGAAATTACCTGTTGCAGCTACGCCATCGAGCCAATCATTAGTGTAAACTTCTGGGTTGGGGTTTTCAGCTAAGCAAGTCACAGAGCTCAAGTTGGTGCAGTATTGGAACATATAACTGTAGCAATAGTCTGCCAACATGGTGGCTGGAAGCTCAGGAGCTTTGGTCAGTGAGGTGCAATATTCGAACATGCCCAAATAGCAACCTTTTTCCAGCGTAGTGGCTGGAAGTTCAGGAGCTTCGGTCAGTGAGGTACAGTTAGAGAACATCTCATAATAGCAATACTCCGCCAAAGTGGTGACGGAAAGCTCGGGAGCTGAAACCAGACTGTTGCATGAATAGAACATGCCCAAGTAACAGTTATCTGCTAGCGTAGTGGCTGGAAGCTTGGGAACTGAGGCCAGGTTATAGCAACCTTCGAACATATATGCGTAGCAGTAACTTGCCAGCGTTGTAGCAGGAAGAATCAGACCACTGGCATCGATGAGGCCTAAATTTTTAAAAAACAATTCGTAAAAATTACGAGTACCAGTAAACGTAGTTATTTTGCTATAATCGGTCGAGCTAATCAGACTCATAATATTGCCATAGACTTTGCTGGAGCCTGAACACTGGATGTTGGTATGATTATAACTACCATCTTTTGCATACGCTTCATTGTCACCAAAGAACTGCACTTTGTCGCCAGCATTCACAGAAATATAGATTGGATTTGCACTGCTGGTGGTCTTAGTAGCACCACCATCTTTACTATACTTGATAGTCAGGCCATATGGATTCTTGATGGTGATAGTTCCTTCGCCAAGGGCCTCAATAGTCAGAGGGGTTATATCCTTCAAATTCTCTTGTGCGAAGGTATAGATATTGCCTGCTTTCAGCCCTCCAGGCAGTGAGAAGGTTTTTCCACCTACTGAAAAAGATGTGGGAGTAGTATGGTAAACAGCAACATACAGGTCCTGACTTAACTTTCCATTCGTAAGGCTTACGTTTTCTACAGTGATATCACCTTCGATTCCTTCAGAATAGGAAGCATGCTTATTTACTCCTCCGCTGAAAACAAAATCCGAGGTGGTGGTTCCTGTACCAAAATCTATATCGGTAGGAAAATGTAGGAAGACCATAGTAGGATAGAAGAAACTTTTACCCAAAGGTGTAATCTTACCTTCTTCTAGTGAAGCATCAAATGAGAATAAATCATATTTACCCAAGTTATCGAGATCTCCCTCCTGTGTTGAAAAATCGAAGAGGTATTCACTTATTGTTTTACTGGCATCGTAATTAGGACGATAGGCAATTCCAATTATACCAGACTTGTCTGCCAGCTGGCTGTCACTCTTTGCAAACTTGGCAGTTTTTTCACCAACTCCCTCAACGATATCAAATACCTCGATGATTTCATCCGCAGTCTGTACTTTATAGAATACCACCATCTTGTCACCTTTGCTCCAAGTAACGTCCAGTCCTTTATCTTCGTTTAAAGCATAAGCGGTACGAGTATCAGCTCCACGTGAAATAGTGAACTCCACATAGCCCGTCTTTCCTTCTTGCTGGGCCACCTGTGGCTCGTCATCGTTGCTGCATGAGGTCAGGGCATTACCAGCCAAGAGTGCCATCATACCCATCATTAAAGTGCGTAATGTCTTTTTCATACTTCTTACTCTTTTTAGGGTTCAACACTTAAGGTTCTGGCACTGTGCCTGCGCCATATCCTGGCAAAGTTAATCCATCGGTGCTCGCAGCAATCATGCCTTGCACTTCCATCTCAATTACTTGCACCTCTGGTGCCTCATAAGTTTGTTTCATACGCTTTCGATTTTAATTATTTTCACAGATATGTTGTAAAAATAGAGTAAAGAAATTACATAGGACTGCCAAAATAAAAAAAAGGACTGCCAAAATAAAATTGGCAGTCCTTTTCCCTAAATTCTACGAAAGAAGAAGACTAATCTTTCTGATTCATCCACTCCTGAGCAGTCATACCAGTGAACGTTTTGAAGATGCGGAAGAATGAACGCTCGCTGGCGAAACCGGACTCTAAACATAATGCAGCAATCTTAATATCTGGATTCTGACGGAGCAACTGCTTAGCATAGTCCACACGATAACCATTGACAAACTGGACAAACGTAACACCTCGGTTAGCTTTGATGCACTCCGCCACATCCTTGACATTCGCATTCAGGCGTTGAGCCACATCGGCTACCTTCAATTCACTTTCACGGAACAACTGTTCTTTGAGCATCACTTCATGGATGCTATTCATAAGTGTTTCTGTAGCATTGTCCTTAGGTAATGCAGTGAAATCTTCTTCATGTTTTACTGTCTTATTTCTGCGGTAGAGCCATGAGGCAACAAACGATGCTATCACTAACAGTGCCAACAACCACCATATCCATCGTCCAAAAGCGAAACCAGAAGAAGCAGCGGCAGATTTTGTTCCCACATGCATCAGATAGACAGAAGATAACGGGGAGAAATTGTTATCGACAATACCACCTGCCAACATAATATCACCCTCAGGAGTCAGTGCAGGCATATAAGGACCCAGCCTACTCTCTAAAGGATCGGTATGATAGAGTGTCAACGGTGCAGGTGACTGACTATAATCTACGGCAAGTGCATAGAGTCTCCAGTCACCATCTACGCCTAACACATAGCAGCGCTGTGCCTGACGATCAGCCATTAGATATCCAAAATACTGAATACGCCCATATCCTGCCTCCGTCGGGATAGGTGATGCAGTGGTTAATAATGAGAATTCCGTGCCTTCCACTTTGGCAATACCTAAACTACCATCATGTCTATTTTTCAACGCCAAAAGATATGCATAGACTCCTGTCTTTTCGTCACCGATAAAACCAGGTTCATTGCTTGAAAACTCCCAATTAATAGGAAGCCAGTCGTCAAACAAGGGTGCAGTAAATGGATCACCTTTTAGCCTGTCGATTACTATGTGATCAAACTCCTTTCCATAGGTATCAAGCTTACTGAACAATATGGCATCATCGGCACTGATGCGACAAATAATGGGACTACTACGTTGGGTGTTCACAGCCTTGAGTCGTGTGAAAGTTCTTTCTCCATCAAAGATTTCAATGGCATCATCAGCATACCAGTTGCCCGAAACCACCACCTTGCCACTGTCTATCTCAAGAGCAGAAGCCAAGGCACGCTTCTGATTCAAGATGGTAAATCCTTCAAAAGTATGAGTTTCAGGATAATAATACTCTACACCATATGACTGTCCTATACCATGAGAACTTTCCATTCCTCCTGCTAAAAGCACTTTCCCCGACTTCATCACCACAGCGAGACCATTATCGTGCGGATAGGTCATCTGCATAAGGTGCCATCGCCCTTGACTATAATACTCTGCCGTAGGTGTAGGCACAAAACCCGACGTATGACCTCCAGCAATCACCATCTCTCCTCCAGCACAGAACAACGTATGACCACTGCGCGGGATGTTCAAGTCTGGTAATCGCTCAAGTTCCACCTTGACTATAGGACAAGTTGGATTCTCTGCCATCACCCCAGAGACATACAGGGGGAATAGCAGTATGACCAAATAAAAAATAAGGTGGAAGTTTCGCCTCATTTGTCAAACTTTTTAATCTGATGCAAATATAATCAATATAGACATATAACCAAAGAAATCTATAGGCAAATCATACGAAACCCCTTAGAACTAATGTAGTGCAAAACACTTGTTTCAGCTATTTGAATATAATATCTACAACCGCTTCAAGAGCTTTTGAGCCTCTTCACTATTCAGCAATTCGGGGTTGATGGGCGATGACTTGATAAGGGTAGTGAGCCTACGGTGCCATTCCACGTCACGCCACATACCTACAAACTGAGGAGCACAGAAGTTACTGGTGGCAATGCCTACCCACTGACCTGTGGCAGCTGCCTCCTTCACTCCCATCTCGCAAAGGTCCTTCACCCAATCCCAATTAAGCATGGGCCAGTCCTTGTAGTCAATGATACCCCAACACTCAGTAGTGATAAGGGGCTTACCTATGCGCTTTGCCACTGCCGCCGTTTCTTTGATTTGCGTCAGCAAGAGACTGTTCCAATAGTCGGGTCTCTCACGATAGACACGCTCTGCATTGGCTTGCACATTCTTATAAGCCTGCGGATCAAAGCGGCCGTTCTTATAGTCGATAGCCTTGAGGAACTCACCCTGCTTTTGGTTGGCCATCCAGATGTGATGCTCCACCAAATCGAAATAACTCAAGTCATTGTCAAAGCGCCAAAGATCTTGAGAATCGGTAGAAAATACCAACGGCAGGTCAGGATACGCCTCACGTACCAAGGCAATGGCTTCCTTCATCCATTCCATAGATTCAGGTGCATCCCATTGCCCCCAATACACCTTGGGATACTGTGCATTGAAGAAGGG
>JAEEOD010000402.1 GCA_016284115.1 Bacteroidaceae bacterium | reverse complement strand
CATTACCGCAGGTATCGTTTACCAGCATATTTATTGTCATGCTTATTACACATCAAATCAAACAGATGAGGTGATTGATACTCCGAACCAACAAAGTTGAGAAGTTCATCGTAATGAAATAGCAGGGTATGTTGATTTCCGCCAGGACTTATTCAATTGGCTGACAATTGATGCAGGTATGCGTGTTGACCATCATTCAATTTCTGGAACAGAGTTGGTACCACAAGGTGGTATTGTCGTACGCCCGATAAAAGCGGGAGAGATAAAGGCTATGGTAAGTAAGGGATTTAGAAACCCGACGATGCGTGAGTTGTATCTTTATCCTCCCTCAAACGAAGAGCTCGAACCAGAACGTCTCTGGAATTATGAACTCTCTTGGCGTCATCGTGTGAACGGTTTTAGATATGGTGCAAACCTCTTTTATATCAAAGGCGATAATATGATTCAGACTGTTCGCATTGATGGAAAACCGAAGAACGTTAATACAGGAGAGATTGAGAATTACGGAGCAGAAGTTGAGGCTACGTGGATTATTGATTCCAGTTGGGCTCTTAACACGAACCATTCTTTTTTACACATGAGGAATCCTGTGATAGCCGCTCCAACGTATAAAGGTTTCATAGGTGTTGATTACAACTATAATAAGAAGTTATTGGTTAATCTGGGAGTGCAGTATATTAATGGTCTGTACACAGCCGTTGGTCAAGATGAGACTAAAGAGAACTTCTGTCTATTGAACCTTGCTATATCCTATAATATTAACAAAACTATAGCTCTTTGGGCAAGAAGTGAGAACCTGCTGGCTCAGAAATATGAGATAAACCTTGGGTACCCTATGCCTAGGGCGACGTTCATGGGAGGCATTCAAATTGTTATTTGACATGTTGGAGTTTGACGAATCAGCATGGTCGTACATTGATACGTTATTACCTAAAGTCGAAATCGTAAAAAAATACGTTTTGAAGGATTTTATTTGGTTTATTAATTTGCCTCGAAAGGAAAAAAATAACTTTGAATTGATAAACGAATATGCACAACATTTAGAAAAGAAAGCAAATGCTCGTTTTTCAGTGTATCCAGGAGAGTTAGAGAGTTTTAGACATATTGACATTATTTCAATTAAAGAGAATCTATTAAAAAAGTATAAGTAATAATGAAGCAGATCATACAAGACTTAAAGTCTGGCGCTACCGTTTTAGAGGAAGTGCCCGTACCTCAGGTGAAAGGTGGATATGTATTAATAAAGACAACCCGTACACTTGTATCCTTGGGTACTGAGCGTATGCTCGTAGAGTTTGGTAAAGCAAATCTGGTTGACAAAGCACGTCAACAACCGGATAAGGTTAAGCAGGTGTTGGATAAAATCAAAACCGACGGCTTGCAGCCCACACTTGAAGCAGTCTTCAATAAGCTTGGCCAGCCCCTTCCACTTGGCTATTGCAATGTAGGTAAGGTGATAGCTGTAGGCCGTGGTGTAACGGAATTCCAAGTAGGGGACAGAGTGGCTTCCAATGGTAATCATGCTGAATATGTATGTGTGCCCCAGAATCTTGTTGCAAAGATTCCAGATAATGTAACTGATGATGAAGCTGCATTCACTGTGATTGGTTCCATTGGTTTGGAGGGTATTCGCCTTTTGAAACCTGAACTGGGAGAAACTATTGTAGTGGTTGGTCTTGGACTGATTGGACTGATTGTGGCCCAATTGCTTCGCGCCAACGGCTGCCGTGTGGTAGGCGTTGAGTTTGATCAGGCAAAGCTTGATTTAGCTGCTAAATGGGGCGTAATCCCTGTGAATCCAGCAAAGGGTGATGACCAAGTGAAGGTGGTGGAGGAACTCACCAATGGTGTGGGTGCAGATGGTGTAATCATTACTGCTTCTGCCCATGATGACAGCATTATCCACAATGCCTGCCTGATGAGTCGCAAGCGTGGACGTATTATCCTTGTGGGTGTGATTGGCCTTAATATGCGTCGTGATGACTTCTATAAGAAAGAACTCTCATTCCAGGTGTCATGCTCGTATGGTGCAGGCCGCTATGATGAGGAC
>JAEEOD010000401.1 GCA_016284115.1 Bacteroidaceae bacterium | reverse complement strand
ATTTTTAGCCCCTCAAATATTGTTTGTTGGTTAGCGTCGATTGATTTTAGTCTATTGCCCAAGCGTATAAGCATCTTCTTACGTTTCTCGTTGAGCAAGCCCAACTTCTCCATGGCTATTGATGCTTTGTAACGCAGCTGATTATAGCTAGTGGTAGTAGTTAGGTTCAGTAAATAATGCTTCATGCCACCAACGCTGTTATCGATTGACATGTCATTGTCGTTGAGAATAATCAGCAAGTCATTAGGCATGGAAGAGGCATTGTTAAGTCCTTCAAAAGCCAATCCACCACTCATGCTACCATCGCCAATCACTGCCACCACATGTTTGTCTTGTTCCCCTTTGAGTTGAGCAGCTACAGCCATGCCCAAAGCAGCAGAAATGGAATTCGACGCATGTCCGCAAGCGAAGGTGTCGTAAATGCTTTCTTCTGGAGAAGGGAAAGGACGAATGCCCTTGAACTGGCGATTAGTGGCGAAAGCTTCACGCCTGCCAGTCAGTATCTTGTGTCCATAAGCTTGATGACCCACATCCCAAACAATCAAGTCTTTGGGCGTTTGGAAAACATAGTGTAAAGCTACGGTCAGTTCTACTGTGCCCAAGCTAGAACCAAAATGCCCTGGGTTGCGAGAAACCTCTCTGATGATATCGTTCCTTAGTTCCTTGCAAACTTGGGGAAGTTGTTTCACAGGAATTCTACGTAGGTCTTCAGGGTCATTAATTTGTTCAAGCAGATTATATATTGATTGTTCTTCATTCATATTTTACCACTTTGGATGCAAAAATACATAAATAAACGTTATCTTTGCACGAAGATAAAGAAAAAATATCAATATGAACCTCTTTACAAGTGTAGAAATAAATAATATTTCTCCTCAGTTGGATTATAATGATGCCCTGCTGCTCATGGGCTCTTGTTTCGCTACCGAGATAGGAACACGCTTGCAAGAGGCCAAGTTGCGATGCCGACTCAATCCTTTTGGGGTGTTATACAATCCCAAGAGCATCGCTTCTTCCCTGTGCATGTTACTCGATAATAAATTCCCTATGGGGGAAGATTTCATCTTTCACGAGGGATGTTGGCACAGTTTTTCATTCCATGGAGATTTCTCAGCTCTCACAAAAGAGGGATTGATGGAAAACATCCAACGTTCGCTCGGTGGTTGTCATGATGTATTGAAACATATTTCTTGTTTATTCATCACTTTTGGTTCTGCTTATGTCTATGAATGGAAAGAGACAGAAAAGGTGGTGGCGAATTGTCATAAGTTGCCTGACAGACTTTTTAATAGAAGACGGTTAAAGGTAAACGAAATTGTTGATGAATACCAATCGCTCTTATCAGCCATCTGGGTTGTGAACCCCAATTGTCGAGTATTGTTTACTGTCAGTCCTATCCGTCATATTCGAGATGGCTTGCATGAGAACCAGCTTAGCAAGTCTACGCTTTTACTGGCGATAGATGAACTGAAACGACTTTACCCTGACAAGGTACTTTATTTTCCAACATACGAACTGCTGATAGATGAGTTACGCGATTATCGTTTCTATGCTGACGATTTGGTGCACCTTTCTAACAAGGCTGTAGAATATGTGTGGCAACGTTTCTTAGAAACAAGTTTTACTGCTGATGCAATTAAGACGATGCAAAGTGTTAAAGAAATTAAAAAAATGATGGAACATCGCCCATTGCATCCCGAATCAGAAGAATATGTGCGTTTTTTACATCAAATAGTGTTAAAAATAGAAACACTTTCAGAAAAATATCCTTACTTTGACTTCGATAAAGAAAAAGAATTATGTCTTACCAAATTGAACAGATTGCTATAGAGATGGGTGCATACAGGGTAGGTGATGTCCCTGCTACTATCGATTGGCTATTGACAGACAGTCGCTCCCTTAGTTTCCCTGAGGCAACCTTGTTCTTTGCCTTGACAACTAAGCGCAATAGTGGCGCACATTATATCAACGAATTATACCAGCGTGGCGTACGTAACTTTGTAGTTGCTCGCTCTGACTATGGTGAGGTAGAAGCCCTTAATTTAAAGGATGTCAATATCTTGCTGGTGCCTGATACACTCACCGCCTTGCAGAAGTTGGCGCAAAGTATTAGGAAGAAATTCAATATACCAGTAATAGGTGTTACAGGTAGCAACGGCAAGACCATCGTGAAAGAATGGCTACATCAGTTGCTGAGTCCAGATAGGGTAGTAGTACGTTCTCCGCGCAGCTATAATTCACAGATTGGCGTACCTCTTTCTGTATGGCAATTGCATGAAGACAGCGAACTCGCCATCTTTGAAGCAGGCATCTCCCAACCAGGTGAGATGGAGGCTTTACACGACATCATCCAGCCTACCATTGGAGTACTTACCAATATTGGTGGGGCACATCAGGAGAATTTCTTCTCGCGTCAAGTGAAGTGTATGGAGAAGTTGACACTTTTCAGGGACAGTGACGTTGTAATTTATAATGGTGATGATGATTTTATCAATAATTGTGTGAACAATTCGTTGCTTGCCACACGTTCGTTAGCATGGAGTCGTAAGGATGCTGACCGCCTGTTATATGTTAGTAAAGTTGAAAAAGGCGAGAATAGTACCCAGATTACCTATCGCTACCTTGATATGGTGAATCAGTTTACATTACCTTTCATCGATGATGCCTCGATAGAAAACTGCCTGCACTGCTTAGGTGTTTGCTGCTACTTGATGATTCCACCCGAGAAGATAGCTGAACGTATGGCTCATTTGGAACCTGTAGCCATGCGATTGGAGGTGAAGGAGGGCAAGAACAACTGCCTGCTTATTAATGATAGCTACAATTCTGACCTTACCTCTTTGGAATTGGCATTGGATTTCCAGTACCGTCGTTCGCAGGACAAACAGCTGAAGCGCACTTTGATATTGAGTGACATCTTGGAGACTGGCAAAAAGGCTCTCACCCTCTACCGTCAGGTGGCACAATTGCTTAGCAGCAAAGGAATACAGCGCATCATAGGAGTAGGAGAGGAAATAGCTTCCTGTGCCGACGAGTTTTCTATCGAGCGTGCATTCTTCACTTCTACCAGCGATTTGCTGGAAGCTATCAACGAGCGTAAGCTGAAGCTGGATCATGAGATTATTCTTATTAAGGGCGCTCGAAAATTTGGTTTCGAAGAATTGACGGAGGTTTTAGAGAAGAAAGTACATGAAACGATTTTAGAAGTAAACCTGAGTGCTTTAGTAGAAAACTTTAACTATTACCGCAGTTTGCTAAAGCCAACTACCAAGATGGTATGTATGGTCAAGGCGTCGGCTTACGGGGCCGGTTCCGTCGAAGTGGCGCGTACCTTACAAGAGCATCGTGTGGATTATTTAGCTGTAGCTGTTGCTGATGAGGGAGTTGAACTGCGTAAGGCTGGCATTCATGCCAACATTCTCATTATGAATCCAGAGATGACAGCTTTTAAGACCATGTTCGACTACAAACTGGAACCTGAAGTATATAGCTTCCATTGGTTAGAGGCGTTGATTGATGCTGCCGAGAAAGAAGGTATTACCAACTTTCCGATTCATATCAAATTAGATACAGGCATGCATCGACTGGGTTTTGATCCATCCGATATGCCAGCATTGATTAAACGACTGAAAAGTCAGAATGCCTTGATTGTCCGATCGGTCTTTTCCCACTTTGTGGGTAGTGACTCAGATGAGTTTGATGCATTTACTTGCCGACAGATGAATACATTCCTCAAAGCATCCAATGATTTGCAGGCTGCCTTCTCACATAAGATATTGCGACATATCTGCAACTCGGCAGGCATTGAACGTTTCCCCAGTATCCAATTGGACATGGTGCGTTTGGGGTTGGGTTTATATGGCATCAACCCGATTACCAATGCTGTGATGCATAATGTGTGTACCCTTAAGACCACTATCTTGCAGACGCATGATGTACCAGCTGATGAAACGGTGGGCTATAGTCGTAAGGGACATCTCACCAGACCATCACGCATTGCTGCCATACCTATCGGCTATGCCGATGGTTTGAACCGTCACTTGGGTAATGGTAACTGCTATTGTCTGGTTAATGGCAAGAAGGCTCCATATGTGGGTAATATCTGTATGGATGTGTGTATGATTGACGTTACTGACATTGATTGCAAGGAAGGTGATAAGGTGGAAATATTTGGCGACAATTTGCCTGTAACCGTACTAAGCGATGCGTTGGATACCATCCCATACGAGGTACTTACCAGCCTAAGTAATCGTGTGAAACGAATATATTTCCAAGATTAAGATTATTATTAACAACTTAAAAACTATAAAATTATGGAAAATTTACTGTTAATGTTTATGCCTTCGGGCTCAGAGTGGATCATTATCGCGTTGATCATCCTGTTGTTGTTTGGTGGCAAGAAAATTCCAGAACTGATGAAGGGTCTTGGTAAGGGCGTTAAGAGTTTTAAGGACGGTGTTAATGAAGCAAAGAACGAAATCAACGACGCCACAAAGGAACTAGAAGACAAAGAGACAAAGAAAGATTAATTAATTGAAAATGGGAAACTGAAAATTGATAATAGTAATTATCAGATTTTTGTTATCCATTATCCATTAAATCATGGAAGACAGAGAATTGACATTTTGGGAACACCTTGATGTGTTGCGTTGGGCATTGGTCCGTATTGTGGGATTTTTGTTTGTGTTAGCGATAGGTTTCTTCATCGCTATGCCATACATTTTCGACCCTGTTATCATGGGGCCGTGCCACGACAATTTTGTCTTCTACGGTTTTTTACGAAAGATAGGTGAGATGTTCAACTTGACGGGTGACTTCTTTACCCAGCGGTTTGACATCAAACTGCAGAACATCAACTTAGCTGCACCTTTCTTTGTGCATCTCACCACATCATTCGTGCTATCTATTGTTATTTTGGTTCCCTATATCTTCTGGGAAATTTGGCTGTTCATCCGTCCAGCTCTCTATCCTAATGAGGCAGCAGGCGTACGCAAGGCACTGCTCTTAGGCAACATCATGTTCTATGTGGGCATGGCTGTCGGCTATTTTATGGTCTATCCACTGGCGTTGCGTTTTCTCTCTACTTACGATTTGAGTGATAATATCGATACTCTTATCTCGCTTAACTCATACATTGATAACTTCATGATGTTGGTGTTAGCGATGGGTATTGCTTTTGAGTTGCCTTTGGTAACATGGTTACTTTCGCTTTTTGGCTTATTGACACGTAGTACTTTGCGCGAGTATCGTCGTCATGCTGCAGTGATTATTGTCATTGCAGCTGCCATCATCACACCTACAGGTGACCCATTTACACTGACTGCTGTGGCGTTACCGCTTTACGCTCTCTACGAACTGAGTATCTTTATGATCAAGGAGAGTAAAGATGAAGATGACGAAGAGGAAACTTCTTCGTCAAGTTCTAAAAACAACGGCGGGAAAAAAGATGATCCGATACCTGCTTTGGAGAAAAAACCAGATGGTGGTGGTGATCCCGATTCACCTGCTGCTGAGGCAAAACAAATAAAGCCTGAAGAAAGGGACATCAATGAAACATTCCGTATTCAACGTGAGGCAGCAGAACAGGCGAAGATAGAGGCGAAGAATAAGGCTTTGCAAGAGCGCATTGACAAAGCGGCAGCTGCTGGTGTAGCTGGAGTGGCCGCAGAAACGGCAGAGGCTGCCGATGATACTGTCAAGGAACTGACTGCTAATACCGACCCGTCTATCAAGGATGCTTTGGCAGAAGCTAAAGAGGCGACGGTGGTGAAGAAGAAAAAGCGTGAACCTCGCATGGTTATCATTGACGATCAAATCTATTGGGAGGAAGGCCCAGAGGTAGATGATGACGAACCTTCGTCTGAAGAGCAGAAAGCAGAGGAACAACCTACTGATGCGGAACAGCAGAAAGCCGAAGAATTGCCTCAAGAAAAGAAGGAAACTAATAATACACCTTCAGATACTTCGGGTGAAGCTACAGCTGAAACTGCTTCAGATGAGGCTACTGCTGAAACTCCAACGATGAAAACTTCTGCCGAACCTGCTACAGAGAATGTCCCTGCTGAAACAACTCCAGAAGAAACCCCTGTTGCAGAATCCTCTTTGGAGAATCCCTATATGGAGGAGGTGGTCAATCAACCAGAGGCTTTGCAAACGCCTTACTACGATGATCCTGAGGCGATGCCAGACCTTAGCAATTACTATGCTGAGAGCCAACGTCAGGTCGCTGCCGATGAGGCTGCTGAAGCCATTCAGTCATCTGTTGAGGCGTTGTCAGATGCCATACCAGCTACCCCAGATATCCCATCATCTGCCAATAGCATTGTCGAGCAGGCCCGAATGGCGGCTGAGAACGCACGCAAGGCTGCCGAGCAAGCAGTAAAAGCGGCTCAGGAAGCTGCACGCATAGCAGAGGAAACAGCCAAAGCTGCCGAAGAAGCTGCTAAGGCGGCAGCCGAAGAAGCAGCCAAAGCCGCTGCACAATCTTCTATTGATATCAGTGGTATCCGTTACGACTATGGTCGTTTCAACCAATGAAACGCATTAGGGTCACATTCCTGCACAAAGACGACCAATACCTCTATGTGCAGTCAGGCGAACCAATGGCCAAAGAACCGTTGAGGGTCCGTCATGCTGTCGTTGATGTCAATGCTGAATTTAATGACACCGTACAGTTGCTGTGGCCACAAGCACAGCTTAACCTCCTGGATGTAAGCATTGATGAAACAGGTGCCCTCCTACCTCGATTTATTGTATTGGAACCCGATTATCTGATGGATGCGAGTTCGTTGGCAGAGTGCTATAAGAACTATGGCGCCCATCCTGCCAATTACATCTTTTCCAAACTCACCCCATCAGAGAATACTGTTCCGCTTATCTTGGGTAACATTGCCAACACTTTCCTCGACGAATGGATTAACAATGATGCCCCCGATTATAAGGAAAGTATGATGAAGGCATTCCGCCAACATCCTGTCAGCATCTCTGCCTGCATTGCCTTGAAAGATGCCGTCAAGGAGCGCGAACTGGCACAAGATTGCCAGAAGCATTTTCACAATATCCGGCAAACCGTTTCTGTTACCTTCCGTGAGCCTGGCTATCAGTTGGATAAATCAGATGCGGTGCTGGAACCCTCATACATCTGCGAGGCCTTGGGCATACAGGGACGTCTCGACTATATGCAGCGAGACATGCATGCATTCATTGAGATGAAATCAGGAAAGGCCGATGAGTTTACCATGCCCGGACATGTGTTGCCTCGTGAGAACAACCTGGTGCAGATGCTGCTTTACCAGGCCATGTTGGAATATACGATGGGCATCGACCATCGGCACGTTAAGGCATACCTGCTTTACACTCGTTACCCCATGCTTTATCCTGCCAGTCCTTCGTGGACGATGGTACACCGCATCATCAACCTGCGCAATTGTATTGTGGCAATGGATTACCAAGTACAAGCGCATGATGATGAAGACTATACAGCTGACGTGCTTGCTCAAGTCAATCCATCAACTCTCAATGAGCTACGGCTAAGCAGCAAGTTGTGGACACAATACCAAGAGCCGCAGATTGCCGCCTTCCAACATAGCCTGCAACGGCTTACTGTATTGGAACGCAGCTACTTCTATACGCTTTACAATTTCATTACTCGTGAACTATATACAGCTAAAACAGCTGGTGCTTCCGATTATGAAGGCCGGAAAGGGCAGGCTGCCCAGTGGCTTGACACCATTGATGAGAAGATTGATGCAGGCGAAATAGTGATAGATCTCCACCTCCTTGAGAATCATGCCGATGACATTCTTAACCCCTACTTGATTTTAGGAACCCAAAAAGATGAAGTTGAATTTAAGAATCGTGCGAAACCAAACTTCCGGGAGGGAGATGCTGTTGTCCTCTACCGACGTGATACCTTTGATGCCAATGTCACCAACCGACTGCTGTTCAAAGGCTCGATTGAAGAAATCTGTCCGGATGGAAATTGGAAGATAACCCTTCGCCAACCCCAACGGAATCATAAGGTGTTGCCGGCTGATACTCTCTATGCCTTTGAGCACGATTTCATGGATACCACCTTCCGCTCTATGTATCAAGGTCTGGGATTTTTCTTGCAAGCTTCACAAAAGCGGCGTGACTTGCTGTTGGGACAACGCCAGCCTATGCATGATGCCCGCTATGATAAAGCCATCCGGCAAGCGAAGGATGATTTTCAACGCATTACCCAGAAGGCGTTAGCTGCTAAAGACTATTTCTTGCTGGTAGGTCCTCCTGGCACAGGCAAGACCTCTATGGCGCTGCGCAGCATGGTAGATGCCTTTCATCAGCGCGGCAAACAAATACTATTGTTAAGCTATACCAATAGGGCAGTGGATGAGATTTGCAAGATGCTGGGTAAGTTGAGTGTTGATTATCTCCGCATTGGCACGTCTGCAGCTTGTGCAGAGCCCTATCGTTCGTACCTGCTTGAGCAGCAGGTCACTGCCTGTACCAATCGTCGTGAGGTGGTGCAGCTGTTGGAGCGTTGCAGTATCTTTGTCGGCACTGTCTCTACGCTTTCTGCCCGCACCTCCTTGTTCAATATCAAGCATTTTGATGTTGCTCTGATTGATGAGGCAACCCAGATACTCGAGCCCCAGCTGTTGGGTTTGCTCTGCTTGAAAGATGGTGAGGGTAGGGATGCCATCGATAAGTTCATCCTCATAGGCGACCACAAACAATTGCCGGCAGTGGTGCTGCAACCATCATCCGTTTCTGAAGTCAAGAGTCCTCTGCTGCGTGCTATGGGTCTCACCAACCTCAAAGACTCCCTCTTCGAGCGACTCTACAGGTCACAGAATTCTCAATTCTCAATTTTACTTCGTAACAATTCTGTCGCGACTCGGCATAGATCAAGCGAGCTTGTCTCTGCCCTCGCTGCTCCAGAAAGTTTCAATTCTCAATTTTGTGACATGTTGATCAAGCAAGGCCGCATGCACCCCGATGTGGCTAAGTTTGCCAACGATGCATTCTATGAGGGCAAACTACAACCCGTTGGCTTGCCCCATCAGACAGAAACGATGATACAGCGGACACGGTTCATCCCTTCGGAGTTAGAGCCCCCGCAGTACTCCCATAAGGTGAACCACAGCGAGGCGCTGATTGCTGCAGAGATAGCGGCAACTATCTACCAACAGACAGATGACTTCGATGCGCAACATACCTTAGGTATTATCACTCCCTATCGCAGTCAGATAGCCTTGATCAGAAGCGAGTTGGCCAAGTTCTCCATCCCTGCGCTGAACGACATCACCATTGATACTGTTGAGCGCTATCAGGGAAGCGAGCGCGATGTCATTATCTATAGTTTCTGCGTTAACCGCCCTTGGCAGTTAGAGCAACTCAGCAACCTCACCGAAGACAATGGTCACCTTATCGACCGCAAGCTCAATGTGGCGCTCACGCGTGCCCGCAAGCAGTTGTTCCTTATAGGAGTGCCACAACTCTTGCACCAGCATCCTATATATCATCGTTTATTACAGTATTTTGAGGCATAGCATTTACCCTTATAAATGCTTATAAGTTTTTTCCAAAATCAAAAACAACTCTTATAACTTCACCCTTTTTGAATAAATAAAGCTACATTTTTTGTTCTGCATACTTTTTTCCGTATTTTTGCAATAGAAATACTAATACATTATTAAAATGAGAAAATTATTACTTCTTCTCCCTGCTTTTTTGCTATTGTCATCGGTGCTACAAGCACAAGAGCAGAGAACTCCACCTACTCCAGAACAGATTCAGGCTTATTTAGCTTCCCTTCGTCCAGAACCCGAGAAACATCACCTGTTTCCTGATGCTGAAGCTGCCAAAGAAAGTCCTTATAAGGGTTTTGCCAACTATGGAAAACGTATTGCCGTATTTGGCGGATCACTATCAGTCAATAAAGAGTCTGATGCTGCCAAGCAGCAATGGGCCAACCAATTAGGAACAGAGGTAGTTACA
>JAEEOD010000400.1 GCA_016284115.1 Bacteroidaceae bacterium | reverse complement strand
GTTTGCAGAACCTTATGTAAGTAACCGTGACATATTGGCTCTGACGCAAAAAGTAGATGTATTTCCTGATGAGGAATTGAGCCGTTTGGTTCCAGATAAGCGAGTTGCAGTTGTGAATGTTCATATGCGTAATGGCGATGTTTTGATTGAACGCGTAGATTATCCCAAAGGTGAACCGGAGAATCCCCTTTCCCATGAAGAGATATTAGCAAAGTTCCTCTCTATGGCAGATTATGCTGGACTATCAAATGAGAAGGCACGGCAGATATTTCACGAGATTATAATCAATGAAAAACCTGATTTACGACAAATATGGTAGTTCAAGAACAACTCTTCCATGCATTGGAGGACATGGGCATTCGCTTTTTTACAGGTGTTCCAGATTCTTTGCTGAACGATTTCTGCTTGTACCTATGCGGGCATTTTACAAAAGAGCAACATGTAATGGCAGCCAATGAAGGCAATGCTATCGGTATTGCAGCTGGCCACTATCTTGCTACAGGTTCTATTCCTGTGGTCTATATGCAAAACTCTGGTATTGGCAATGCTACCAATCCACTACTATCGCTTACGCATCCTTGTGTGTATTCAATACCTTTGATTCTTGTCGTTGGTTGGCGTGGAGATCCTTCCGTCATAGATCATGCACAGCACAAGAAGCAGGGTGAACTGACACCGGTTTTGTTAAAGGATATGGATATTCCTTATGAAATTCTGGATGATGAAAATACCGTTGTTGAAAAAATCAAGTGGGCTCATGAAAAAGCAAAGGAAACATCTGCTCCTGTTGCTTTGATTGCCAAAAAGGGAATCCTTACTCAGAAGGAAAAACATCAGGAGTATCCTGACAGTATGTTGATGAATCGCGAGGAGGCAATCTCTGCTGTCATCGACGTGTTTGGTAAGGATGCTATCTATTTGGCTACCACAGGTCGTGCCACACGAGAACTCCATGAACAATTATCTGCACATGGCATCTCACATAATGTTGAATTTTTGAATGTAGGCTCAATGGGTCACTTGTCGTCAATTGCTTTAGGCATGGCTATTGCGCAGCCTAAAAAGAAATTTGTGGTCTTTGATGGTGATGCAGCAGCCGTGATGCATATGGGTAGCCTTGCTACTATAGGTAGATACCGCCCTGGTAACTTGATTCACATAGTGTTAAATAATGGAGTAAATGAGTCTGTAGGTGGACAACCATCAGCAGGGCAGATTGTGCATCTGACACAAGTTGCAAAGGCATGCGGCTATTCCACTTTGGGAAAAGAACTGTCAACAAAAGAAGAGTTACAGGATGCTGTAAGAAATTTCCCTGATGGTATCTCGCCTTCATTCTTTGATGTGTTTGTTCGGCAGGGTATTCGTAAGGACATGCCAAAGTTGAGTATCAACCATCAGTCTGATAAAAAATCTTTGATGGATAACTTATTAAAGGATGAATAACAATATAATCGCTCTAACAACACCATTAAGTGAAGAGGCAGTTTCTCGCCTTAAAGTAGGTGATGTCGTTTCTATCTCTGGTTATATCTATACCGGTCGCGATGCAGTCCTTCCAAAGATCGTAAAGCATGCCGAGGAAGGGACTCTATCAGAGGTGAATGTAGATTTGACGGGATCAGTCATTTTCCATACGGCAGTCAGTCCTGCAGGTGTTGGTCCCACGTCGAGCAATAAGTTGGAAATAGAGAGTAGCTTTGAACCCCTCTCAAAGGCTGGCATTAAGATGCACTTGGGAAAAGGTGCCATCAAGCCGGAAACGGTAAAGGCTTTGGCGGAAAACAATGCAGTCTTCGCCATTATCCCTCCCGTGACGGCTCTCTTGGAGAGCCAGACCGTTGAGCGTGAGGTAGTGTGCTATCCTGAGCTGGGCATGGAGGCTTTCCACCGCATTAAGGTCGAAAACTACCAGGCCATCATCGCTGCAGCTCATGGGGAGAGTATTTATGAATGATCGTTGGCTTTGGCCGTTTGCTGTTAGCCTTAGGCTTAAAAAGCACATTTAGAGAGTAATGGTCCAAACTTTGTTCTTTGTATGAGAAACTTTAGAAATTATGACATTTGGGTCAATGGGATGGATATTGCTGATAAGGTGTATAAACAAACAGATTTGTTTCCTAAATATGAAATGTATGGCCTTTCCGACCAACTTCGACGTGCAGCGGTATCTATTCCATCAAATGTAGCAGAAGGTTGTTCTAGAACATCGGAAGCTGAACTCTCACGTTTTCTAGAGTATTCCATAGGTTCTTGTTTTGAGGTAGAAACACAGATAGAAATAGCCAAACGCAGAGGTTATATTTCCGAAGAACAGTATAATGGTCTTATGGTTGATCTTCAAAAAGAAGAGAAACAGTTAAATCAATTTATTGCTAAACTGAAGGCAAAATAGTAACACTTGAAGAGCAAATGGCCAATAGCAAATGGCTAAAGTGCAAAGGTATAATGATGACAATAACAGATAAAGTAGCACAATGTTTGGTGGAGGCGGGATCAACATTCCGCGAAGATCAAAAAGAAGCCTATCGTCGTGCGATAGCCCAAGAGCCAGGCACCAGCAGTTGCTGGGTGATGCGGCAGGTATTAGAAAATGCCTTGGTTGCAGAAAAGAATCGTGGTCCATTGTGTGATGACACGGGTATTCCACATTTATTTTTGGAGATTGGTCCAAATCGCCAGCTGACAGGAGAGATGATAGCACAAATCCATGAAGGCATCCAAGCAGGACTTCGCTTGCTGCCAGGACGTCCCATGGCTATTATGGGCAATGACGCTCAACGTATTGACCAGTCAGGAGGATTGAATCCCGATTCTGGCGCGTTGGCACCATCTCCCCTTCTCGTAAAAAATGTTGATGAAGATGTTCTTCGCCTGACGGTGTTGATGCTCGGTGGAGGTCCTGCTATTCGCGGTATCACCCAACGTGTCTTTCATAAGCATAGTGTAAATGTGGTGATTGACGAGATTGTCAATCGTGCTATCCCCGCTGTCAGTCAGTTGGGATGCTCGCCATGTACGCTTGCTATTGGCATCGGTCGAAGTCAATTCGAGGCTACCAGTCTCATGATGGAGGCCATGGCGAAAGGAAACTATAACGTTCAGTCTGAGTTTGAGTCGACAATAACCAGTCGTGTCAACGAATCTCAGGTTGGCGCACTTGGCCTTGGAGGCAAGACAAGCGTGCTGGCTACCTTTGCAAAGATTGGGCCACAGCGTGCCAGTGGCGTTCGAATCGTTGCCTTACGCCCATGCTGTTGTTTCGAACCGCGCAGGGCGAGTGTTGAATTGTAATTATTATAAAATGAAATCATTAAAAGGAAAGAAACTGCTCGTTCTAGGTGGATCTGCTTCGAATGTGCAATTAGTAAATTATGCTCATGAATTGGGAGCTTATGTAATCGTTGCAGATAACCTGGAAAATCGACCTGCTAAGAAGATTGCCGATGAAACTGTTCTTTTAAGTACTGATGACTATGACAGCCTAGTCGCCTATATATGTGATAACAACATAGATGGTATCAGCACTGGGGCTGGAGAATGGCATATTATCAATGCTATGCGGATAGCAAAAAGAACAGGACTAAGCTTTTATGCCAATGAAGATCAATGGAATTACTGCCAGGACAAGCGCAACTTCAAGGATCTTTGTAAGAAGTTTGGAGTTCCTACGGTGCCAGAATATTCAATGGGCGATCGCTTAAGTGAAGAAGAATTCCCTGTCATCGT
>JAEEOD010000399.1 GCA_016284115.1 Bacteroidaceae bacterium | reverse complement strand
GGTGTAGAAATTAGCCGAATCAATGTCACTGCCAGTTGTAGAGGGGTCTTTCAAACCATAATATGGAAGAACTGTAACGGCACCCATCAGTGCGTTCTTAACTGCTGGCTGTGACTCAGCACCTCTAATTTTCTTTTCAAGGAGAGGATAACCGGATGCGCCAGTACCACCAAAAATAGAGCTAATGATGAATACCCTGTCATCTTTTTCACAATGTTGTTTGAAGGCTTTGAACCAATCAGCTCCTTCTATCATTTCTCCAAGAACAACGGTACCGACATTCGGGTTTCCTTTGAAGCCAACAGAAAGAGGACTGTCAAGGTTCTTTGTAGAGAAAAGCGTTTGTATGAAGTAGTTATTTATATCATCAGCTCCAATGTTTGCCAATTTGATATAGGAGCTGAACCTCTCATTACTACCAGCAGCTTGCTGTGTGTCATTCAACTGATTATTCAATTCGTTGATGGTCACAATTTCAGAACTGAAAAAGCCGTCAAGATGATTTAGCGAGCCTTCGTTAGTAGATTTTCTATATATGTTCTGATAACTTCCAATGAGTGTGTGGAGGTTTTTCTTCTCTTCCAAATCAAGATGTGGGTCAAGGATAACAGGAACAACGGTAAATCCGTTGGTACTCATACCACTTGCCATTAGCATTGTGACGCTCTTCATCACACGAATGCCCGTTCCTCCGATGCAGAATACAAATACTTTTTTCATAGCGGGCTAAAATTTGAATAATCTATATGCGTTAGTTGGGAATGCGAAGCACCAAACAACAGAAACAACGAAGTACAGGAGCGATGCATAAATAGCATTGCCCAGAGCTATCTTCAGTTGTAACATTGTTGTCGTATCAAGTACTGGCTTAGCTGCAAAATATTCGAAGCCCCATGTAACAAAGAAAGTCAACACGAAAGTAATGGCTAAGAATATAAGCCAATGCTTGGGTGTGTAGTGTCTACCTGGGCGATTGTTATAAGGTTGGTAATAGCAAAACGCCATAGCGATGCCAATTACAATGAAGATAAGTAAAATGATGGAGGAAGAACTCTCCAGCTTGTTCCAATAGGCCCGTGCCTGATTATACAGGACTTCGTTGTTCCTGAACTGATTAATGAAATCAGTCATCGAGCCTGCAATCCATTTGTAGAATGACAGTATTTTCATAATTATGAATGTTTAGATATCAAGATATAATTGGGTTCAAGGGACTTGTTAACAACACCACCATAGAACATGCCTTTGATGAAGTTTTCGAGTGAGAACGACTTGCTAACATCATTCTCATCTGTGGCATCAAGATATGGGGCAAATAATGTAATATCTAAGTCGGGGAGGACGAGAGACCACTCGATTACTTCTGAGTTGGTTGCCATATTGAAAAGCTTCAAATCCACTTCTGCAATGGCAGTTCTGCGCAAAATCTTATCTGTGATATTTTCAATGTAAAACTCAACATTACCGACTTTTACACCTGACCCATAAAGAGTCTTACATCCGAAAGCTTGTTCAAACAACTCCTTTTTAGTAACTGCCCATCTATAGTTAGCTAAATCAATCCTTAGCTTAACAGTACAGGTGTCACTAAAAGAAGGGTCATATCCCAAGAAAGTAGGTTCTTTGTCTAATTGGTATGCATTTTCTGGAATACCAAAACCGTATGTTGGAGCTCCATAATTAAATCCACTCTCGATGTTGTCAATGAAATTGCCATTGTTATCAAGTAAAGTAGAAATGCCATTACGCATTTCTGCCACTTGTTCGGGATTACCTAGAATAAGGAAGTAGTATGGAGAAGTGATACAAGCAGGATTACCGTTCCTATCAAGAAACTCCGAAGTTGCACCAACCAAACTGATAGCTTTGTTGAACTTTCCGAAGATGGAGCTGATATCTGTACTATATTGGGATAGTAATACTTGTGGCGCAGCAGCTCCAACGGGGCTATATTTCATATCAGAAATTAACACTGCAACTTCTCCAGCTTCGGTGTCCAAACTCTGAATAATAGATTGGAGCATCAGCGGAACCTTTGTAGATGCAGTGCTAACAAATGCTCCTGTATTCATGAGTGTTTGGAACTGTGCAAGTGGATATGTTTTGTCCTGGTCGCCATCGTTTGTTAAAATTGTCACTCCTTCAGTAATTGGCGAATAGTAACTAAGGATTTGCCATACATCAGCCTTAAACTTTGTCGGTGCATTTGCACGGAAAAAGCCGTTCATGCTCCCTGAAACTTCAACAAAGAATTTGATTTTGTTAGGAGCTTGCGGAACAAATACTGATGGAGTGTCAACCAAATTCCCATCATTGTCAAAGTGTGGGTCAAAGTTTGAGTTTACTGCTTCACCACATGAAGTAAAAGAAAAAGATGCAACTATCAAGAGTAGCATCAAACTCAATAAACTGAAAAGTGAATTTTTCATATAACTTGTGAAATATCAATTGTTCGTTTTTAGGCGCGAGTGTATGCGCATATATTGTAATCTCGCGCGAGTCGGGTACAAAAATATAAAATTTTCGCGAAAAACAAACACACGCAAAGGTAAAATGAGATAAATTTTATTGATTTTGCGTTCAAAACCACATTTATGGTTAGCCATTATGCTCAGAATGCCACTAAAATTGCTTAATTTTGTACCAAAAATTAGAAAACAAGTATGTCCGAAATAAAATTGTTCAAAGGCGAGTTCAAAAAGAAGCTCGACCTTCTTATAGCTCCCCAGATTAAAGCAGGCTTTCCATCCCCTGCAGATGACTATCTGCATGAAAGCCTTGACTTCAATCGTGACCTCATAAAGCATCCTGAAGCCACGTTCTACGGACGTGTGTCAGGTGACAGTATGGAAGATGTCAATATCTGTGATGGGGATATAGCCGTTATAGATCGCAGCATAGAGCCAATGAATGGCGATGTTGTGGTGGCCTATATCAATGGCGAGTTCACCGTCAAGTTCCTTGACCTGAAACACGAGAAAGATGGTTATATAGAACTTCGCCCTGCCAATAAGGACTACGAGCCCATCCGTGTTGTGCCAGATGACTCGTTCGAGGTATGGGGTGTAGTAATTTGGACGATAAAAAACTGGTACAAACGCGCTCTCAAAAGTAAGGTTAAATAATGTACGGCATCGTTGACTGTGATAACTGCTATGTAAGTTGTGAGCGTGTCTTTCGCCCCGACTTGAAGGATAAGCCCGTTGTTGTCCTGAGCAACAACGATGGCTGCGTAGTAGCCCGCAGTAACGAAGCAAAGAAGATGGGCATCAAAGCCGGAATGCCTTACTTCCAGCTTGCCCAGCAATACCCCAATAATGAGGTGACGGTGTTCTCCAGTAACTATGAGTTGTACGGAGAACTCACAAGCAGGGTAATGGAAATCATCAGGCAGGAAGCTCCAGCCTATTTCCGTTACAGCATTGATGAATGCTTTGTTTATTGGCAAGGTATAGATGGCGTGGATTTGAAAGCCTGGGGTGAACATCTGCACAAACGCATCAAGAAGAGTGTCGGGATGCCAGTCAGCGTAGGCATTGCCCCAACAAAGACATTGGCAAAGATGGCCAGTCACTTCGCCAAGAAGTACCCTGGCTATCGCCATTGCTGCATGATAGACAATGAAGAGAAGCGTATCAAAGCCCTGAAGCTCTTCCCAATAGATGATGTCTGGGGCATCGGACGAAGATACGCTGCCAAGCTGGAGGCAATGGGAGTCAAGACAGCCTACGACTTTGCCCAGCATCACGGCGATTGGGTAAAAAACATCTTCAACAACATAGTGATATATCGCACATGGCAGGAGTTGAACGGTATAGATGCCGTACCCAATGAGGAGATGGCGAAGAAGAAAAGCATCTGCACCAGCAGAAGCTTTCCTGGCATGGTCAGTGACTTTGACACTCTGAAAACACATGTGTCCAACTATGCCGCACGATGTGCAGAGAAACTGAGGGCACAAAACACAGTGGCAAGTATCGTTGGTGTGTTCGTCAACACCAACTTCTTCAGGGAGGACTTGCCCCAGTACTGGAACTTTCAGGAGAAGCGGATCATCGTACCTACAAGCAGCACCATCGACATTGTGAAGGCAGCCAATGAAGTTTTGGAGAAGATATTCATTCAAGGCTATCAGTACAAGAAAGCAGGTGTCATAGTCATGGGCATTGGTCCCAATAGTCCAGTCCAGATGGACTTGTTTGACTATAACGCCGAGCAGTCCGAGAAGATGAAGCGCTTGGATAAAGTCATGGACCACATCAACAAAGTGAACGGCAGTGAGACAGTCGTACTTGGCTCACAGCAGTACACACAGAAAGAAGGTAAAGGAAAAGCCGAAGTCTTTGCCAATGCCATCAAGCATGATTTCAGGAGCAAGAACCCCACCACGAGGTGGAGCGATATCATAGAATTGAAATAATATAGCAATTAGGACATGGAAGTATTGGTTACAATTGAGAAAGCAAAGGATGGCAGCTATTGGTGTCAGACAGAGAATGAAATACTCGGTGGCTATCTAACGTCAACTGGTAAAACCATTGAAGAAGCAAAGGAAAACTTGAATGAATGTCTTGCGGAGGCAAAGGAGGACTTAGAGAAAGAAGGCAAAGTGTTTCCGCAAATAAAATTTGTCTTCAAGGAAGCATAATGAAGAGAAAAATTCTCATATCATTGATTGGAATTGTTGTGTTAATTCCATTAGGCCTTTACTCCAGGCATATCACTTGGCTTCCTAAAGAGACAGGTGATGCGCTTTGGGCTATGATGGTCTTCTGCTTTTGGCGCATTATTCTTGTCAAAAGCAAACTACGAATAGTAGCCGTTCTCAGCCTGGCGCATTCATTTATAGTGGAATTTTCTCAGCTCTTACGTTGGCAATGGCTTGTGTCATTCCGAAACACATTTGTTGGCCACATGATGTTAGGACAAGGCTTCCTTTGGACAGACCTTGTGGCTTATGTGATAGGTATAACTATCATTTATTGGGTGTTCAAAGCATTAGAGTAGCTTCACAACCTTACATCACCCCTCCAGCATCCACCATTCCTCCAGAGTATTCACTTTGGGGGAATTTTTCACACCCGATGAACAAGGTATCGAAGGCATC
>JAEEOD010000398.1 GCA_016284115.1 Bacteroidaceae bacterium | reverse complement strand
CTGGTAGGACGGATGCCTAGGAACCAAGCCTTGAACGAATTTATTACTATCTTTTCTGCCATAATCTTTTGTTTTAGTTAATCTTCCTGATAATGGATGGCATCCATAAAACGCTTAATAACCTCAGGTTTGCCGGTATGCTTACCCTTGTCCTCGCTGATTTTACAAGTATCGTTGTAGAAGTCCCAGCTTTCGGTAATTTTAGCTGCCACCAACTTGATAACAATGTTCATGGGTTCCACTCCCTCAAAGTCATTAGTGAAATGGGTGCCAATGCCAAATGAGGGTTGACAAAGTTTCTGCGCATATTGTTGTATTTCGATAGCAAGGTCGGTGTCGAGCGCATTGCTGAAGATAATTTGCTTGGTGCGTGGATCGATGCCCAACGATTTATATTTCTTCACGATTTTATGCAGCTGCTCAAAGTTGTTGCCGCTATCTACACGAAGACCTTTAAATAAGTTGGCAAAATCTTCGCTAAAGTTATGGTCGAAGATATCCCAGCCGAAACTGTCATAAAGGTAGGTACCCAAGGCGCCACGGAAGGTGTTACGCCACTTATTCATGGCAATATGGTTCGCCATTTGAGGACCATACATGCCACCGATGGCACAGATGAACTCGTGCGCCATAGTTCCCACAGGTACCAGATCGTATTTCATTGCCAGATAAACATTGCTGGTGCCTACTAATTTACCTTTCCACTTGCGGGAGTTGTAGCAGTCCTTCATTGCCCTAATCACTGTCTCTTCTGCTTCGAAAGAAGCTCTACGGCGTGTACCGAAGTCACTGAACACACAACCAGCCTTGAGTAGTCGCTCAGCCTTATTGTAGGTCTTTTGGTAGTATTCTTCATAGTTCAGTTTGTCGGTCTGGTTAGTCATGATGTAATATAGCTCGGAGATGATGGCAAGCACCTTTACCTCCAACAGGATGGTTTCAGCCCAACTGCCTTCGAACTCGATGTGCAAGAAACCTTTTTCGTCTTGCCATGCTTTTATCCATTCGTGCTTGAAACGGTAGCCTTTCAGGTAGGTATAGAACCAGTCGGGGATAAAATAGCACTTGCGACGCATAAAGGCTATTTCTTCATCAGTGATGGTCACTTGTTCCAACAGGGTAATCTGTCTGTTCAGTTCATCGGCAAAACCTTTAGGATAAACGGTGTCGTTGCGGTCAACGAACTGGTATTTCACCTGAGCGCGAGGAAAGTTGTCTATCACGGCACAACACATCGACAACTTATAAAGGTCGTCATCAGTAAAATGATTGATAATCTGTCTTATCTTCATAGTAAATCAACAGGTTGCTTTGATAAAATTCTCCGTAATATATTTGGTAAGTGCCTGTCCGCCATCAATAGAGGCGGTATAAGGCATCAGTACATTGAACATATTTTTGCCAAACAGTTCGATACCATCTTTCAGTGTATCCAGCACACAATAGTCGCCGGCGATGCCGCAAAGATCAATTTGCTGAATGTTTTTCAACTCAACCACCAGTTTTAGATGACTCGCAGAAGTGGTGTTCTTAAAGATAGAATACTCTTCTGTTTTTGCATTATTGCCCTTTTGCAACACTTTAGTAGCTCCTTTAGTATTGAAAAGAGGTTCGATGAGATTGGGATATATGGCTGCACCGATGCTGTATTGCACGCAATGTGTCGGCCAAATGCCTTCATTTTCTTTGAACGAACAATGGTTCAAAGGATGCCAGTCGTTGGTCACCACTTTGTATTCATATAGGCCGTTATTCTCATGCAAATATTCCCCCAATGCGTTCATTGCCTCGGCTGCACCATTCACGGCCAAGGTGCCGCTAATGAAGTCAATCTGTGGGTCAACCACCAATAAAAGTTTGTTCATTGTATCTATTTTTATCTTGGGTGTAAAGATATAAATAAAAGTTGATAGGCAGTTAATTTTTTAGTCAAATATTTTGCAAATTCAGAAACTCGTCCTATATTTGCATCCGCTTTAGCGAAACGTTCTTTGGGGTTGTTTGGTTTTGACAGCGAGCAGAAAAGGTAAGTAAGCATGCAGTGCCTCGTTAGTTTGCACTTAAATCTGAGCTCTCAACAATTATCTGGCAACAACAATTATGCTCTCGCTGCTTAATCGAAGTATAGTAGATTGGCTTTATCTCGGCACAAGGTGCTGAGACGAGACGTCACTCAGAAGCTCTTGCTCCGAAGCAGTCTGATATAGTGGCGCAGCAATATCGGGGATAGTCTTTGTAGGCTCCGATGCAAGGATGAAATTTTAGGAGATAAGGTTGCGGTTGATGGCTTTGGTTCTGCCGTAGCTCGAAAATGAAGTCAAAGATAAGCATGTAGAAAGCTTATGGTTTCCTCGTTTGGACGAGGGTTCGACTCCCTCCAGCTCCACTTTTATTCCATATTCATAATTAGAGATGATTATGAAATGGTTAATATCGTTTAGCTCCCTTCCCTGCAGAGCTATGGGAGCTTTTTTGTTGTTGGATGTAAACTATTTGCTTTTGGATGATGGAAAATGCGAATAGTTTTTTTATCTTTGCAACTAAGAATGTAAAAAACCTTGTATCATGAAAAAGATGGATGCTAAGATGAAAAGCATGCCTGCTGAAGGTACTTATAGCTATGGTAGCTACTATGATGTGCCAGAAGTGGAACCCGTTAGAGAATTGCTTATCAATGACGGTTGGCGCTTTGCACCTACAGAACTGGCAGGAGCTGAGATGATGAGTTATGATGATGCTGACTGGACTCCAGTGGATTTACCACATGACTTTAGTTTGATACCATTGCCTGGAGGCGACAACGATGAGCAGATTGGTCCGTTTAGTAAACATTCACCTGGACGCAACGCTACCGGACATGTAATGGGTGGCACAGGTTGGTATCGCAAGATTATCAAGACTGACAAGAGTTTTGAAGGCAAGTTGGTGAAGATTAGCTTCGACGGTACTTATAATGAGACCAAGGTATGGGTTAATGGCATCATGGTGGGCAACCATGTCTATGGATATACCCCCTATTATTACGATATAACCAACGCTTTGAAGCCGGTGGGTGAGGACAACATTATTGCTGTACGCTGTCGCAACAATGGGCGTAATTCGCACTGGTATTCAGGTGCGGGCATCTATCGCGACGTGAAATTAGAGATGTTTGAACCGATTCATGTGGACCCTTGGGGTGCCTTTGTGACGCTGGCATATTTGGATACTTATGAGACCAAAGTTAATGTTGAAGCACGTGTGGTAAATGAGACGAATGAAGACGAAACTGTCAGCGTTCAGGTGGTGATTCGCTCTCAGAAGGGGAGAAACGTGGGCAATGCCCACCAGGAGATTGAAGTAAGGGCTAATTCATGGGTAAGGGTTACACAGATGATGCATGTGAGTCGTGCCGTGATTTGGTCACTGGAGAATCCTTATCTCTATACGGCTGAGATAACTATCAAGAAAGGAAATAAAGTCATCGACGAATACAAGCAGAAGTTTGGCGTGCGTAAAATTGAGGTATCTGCTGACAAGGGCTTCCGCCTAAATGGGGAGATATTAAAACTGAAAGGCGGTTGTGTACATCATGATAACGGCTTTTTGGGAGCCGCTGCTTTCAAACGAGCCGAATACCGTAAGGTGGAATTGTTGAAGGAATCAGGCTACAATGCTGTAAGAACAGTTCATAATCCACCATCGTCGTATTTTCTTGATGCTTGCGACGAACTGGGTATGCTGGTCATTGAGGAGTTTACTGACGTGTGGGAGGTGCACAAGATACCACAGGATTATGCCACCTATTTTAAGGAAACTTGGGAGCCTGATCTTACTAATATGATCAAGCGTGACAGGAACCATCCAAGTGTGATTATGTGGAGCATAGGCAACGAGATTCCTAATCAATCGACGAAAGACGCATTGCGCATTCAAAGGGAACTGATCAAACGAGTGAAAGAGTTGGACCCCACACGTTTTGTTACACAAGTGATTTCTCCTCACATGGTAACAGGTGGATGGAAAAATGCACAGCCTCAGATGGAAGCACTTGATATTTGTGGATATAACAATATGTCGAACAAGATTGAAGATGACCATGAGGTTTCTCCCGACCGTATTTTCTTTACGGCTGCTTCATATTCTTCAAAGGCGTATGAGTATTGGAAGCCTGTGATGGATAAGTTGTACGTAATAGGTGATTTTGTATGGACTGCGATGGACTATTTGGGTGAGGTGAGTGCTGGTGAGGCATTCTATGCCCCTAAGGCAGATGTGGATACAGGGGCTCAGGAAGTCTTGAATCTTGGGAAATTACCTAAGGGCATCAAGCCCGAGATGCTGTATGACATTCAGTTTGAGAATATGCCTAATCTGTTCCCGAAATATATCTCATGGTGTGGCGACTTGGACATCACTGGTCGCAAGAAACCACAAGGTTACTATCGCAATGTACTGTGGGATGTAACTCCGGTTGAAATGCTTGTACATGAGCCTATTCCTGAAGGAATGGTGGAGAACATGACTCCTTGGGGATGGCCCAATGAGTTCCATCACTGGAACTGGTTAGGTAATGAGGGCAAACCCATGAAGATAAGGGTATTTACCAAAGGCGACAAGGTGAGACTGACGCTTCATGGCATGGAAATTGCGGAGGCTAGTGTGAATGAACACTATATTGCTGAATTTGAGATACCATTTGATCCCGGACGACTGGAGGCTATTGCTTACAAGGCTGGTCATGTGATTGGCAAGGCAGTGCTCAGAACGGCAGCAACTCCTCATGGTATAGAGTTGAGACCTGATAAGGCTCTGTTAGAGGCCAACCGTCATGACTTGTCATTTATTAGGGTAAGGGTGATTGACAGAGGTGAAAATAAGGTGACCGACGTCGATGTACCTTTGGAGGTGACCGTTACCGGTAATGGTGAATTGGTGGGATGCGGCAATGCTAGCATCGACGGCATGAAGAGTTTTAATCATGCAAAATTCAAAACTTGGCGTGCTTATGGACAAATTATTGTTCGTCCATTTGCGAAGCCGGGTGACATCTTTGTCAAGGTTAAGAGCGAGTTTGGTGAGTCAATACTAAAGCTGAAAGTGGTATAGTAAGATTAAAAACGACATTTGTCATTGTCCTCCTAATCGGTCGAAGAAGGTTATTACATCTTCCCATGTTTTATAAGGATCAATACCTAATTTGATGTGGGTACCCATGAAAGAGTTGGCACCCTCAGTGTCGTGCGCATCAATTAGGTAGTCGCCATAGCTCAGGTTCTTATAATTGGAGAGAATCAGGCGGTTGTAGGCAGGAACACCCAACCATTTCTCTACCCATTTCACCTGTTCGCTCCAGATATCAGGTTCGTTATATGGCACTGAACCTAAGATGTAAGTGTCATAAATTGCCGCTAATTTCTGGAATGCTTTGACGGCGGTAGGCATTGGTTCATCACCCTTACGCAGCGTATCATTCAGACTGATATAGAGGATGGGGCGCTCACGCCCTTCCTGACGGTCGTCAATCCATTGCACTACAGGCAGTACACAATGTACCAAAGCATGGTCGTTCAAGAAGTGGGCACCATTGAAACGGATGGCTTGTGGATAATACTCAGTAAAAAGGTCAAAGGTATGTACCAGTTCATCGTGGATGCCATAGAGGGCATACACACGGTTTCTCTCGGCTTCGTTGATGCCTTCGAAACAGTGATTTGATATCTCCCGAAACTCATTTAGAAGAGCTTTGTTGACTAAGAAATCGGTGGCACCGTCTTGACGCGGGTTGCTGAAAGTTACCCTTCCCATCATATTATGTTCCGCCATGGTATCAGCAATCTGGAAAGCTGGATTTACCAACAGACGGTCGAAACCATAGAGCATCTCAGTATACATTCCTCCCATCGATGAACCAATAATCATATCAGGCTTCTCTGTCTCGCAGATGCGGTGCAGCAATTCCATTGCCTCGGTTGGATGTATAGGCAAATCTGGTGATATTACCATGGCTTTCGGTAGCAGAATACGGATGCCTTTGGCTGAGCCTGTGGCACCCGATGAACCGAATCCATGCACGTAAAGTATCTTTTTGCCCACCATTAGGTCAGGTCTTTTTTCTTGGGTATTCTCTTCCATTTATATATATAGTGTATTTAGATTGAACAAAAGAATGTCACTAAGAAAGGTACACAGAAATCCACACAGAAGCCATGGAAGAGCGAGAGTACCACAAACTGCTGTCCACTAGTGCGGGAAATGATGGGCAGGGTAGTGTCCATCGTGGTCGCTCCACCTGAAGAGATGGGAGCTATACTACCAAACCATCTTACCATCAGTGGAGCGCCAATCAAAGTGATAATTTCACGCGCAATGTTGGCTAACAAAGCAATGGTACCCAATTCCGCCCCTTTATATTGCGTAATAAGGATGCTTGACAATGAATAATAAGCAAAGCCTGAGCCCACCGCCATGCAGTCGACAGCAGACCGCTGAGGCAACACCAGACTAACAACCCAGCTACCTGCTAAAGTGCCTAGTATAGTCATGACGGGTAGCCATGCCAACCGAGGGTTCAAAGCACGGAAACGTTGTATTACGGTAGGGTCATTTCCCACGCTGAAACCTACACTCAGCAGTAGGGCACATAAGGCATAGAAACTGATGTCGCTTTGTGCGATGTCAGCTGATAACACTCCTGAATAGCCACAGATGAGACCTGCTATAAAAAAAGCTATGATAATGAGGCTGCCTTTCATCTAACTTTCCTCCATAATAACCAGGCAGCGATGAGGCTACCCATGGTAGCAGCGATGGCTATACCCATTGCCTCAATACCAAGCGAGCAGAGACTGTTGATGATCTGTTTGTTACTCCCGATATTAAGACCTAACAGGAACAAAAGTACCCATATTAGAACGGTAATCACTTGTTGTACATACGCTACACGCTTCTTTCGCAACAGGTAGCCACAGAAGATTCCTCCTAACATCATTATAACTACAATAAGCATCTTCGCAAATGGTTATTGGTCAGCGGTTAGTTGACCACATTTATAGGATTTCCATCCAAATATGCTTTCACATTTCCCACTATTATTTCCATCAATCTAACACGAGCCTCTTGGGTAGCCCAGGCAATATGAGGAGTGATGTAGCAGTTGTTAACTTTTAAAAGAGGATTGTTGTTTGTAGGGGGTTCTGTTTCTAATACATCTACGCCTGCTGCCATAATTGTTCCATTGCTCAATGCTTCGGCTAGGTCTTTGGCATTCACTACTGGTCCGCGGCTTGTGTTAATGAGCACTGCTGATGGTTTCATCAATTTCAGTCTGTCGGCATTTACCAAGTTCTTGGTAGAAGGTGTAAGAGGACAATGCAGGCTCACGATGTCGCACAAACGGAACAGTTCGTCCAGCTCTACTTTCTTAACCTCGTGGGGTAATTGAAGTTGTGATTTCGATGTGTATGCATATACCTCCATACCAAATCCAAAAGCTATGCGGGCAGTGGCTGAACCAGTATTACCTAATCCTACTATACCAATTTTCTTGCCAAAAAGTTCTATTAAAGGGGTATTATAGTAGCTAAAATCTTTGCTATTTACCCATGCATTCTGTTCGCGTATTTCAGTAGCATAATGGTCAACCCGATTGTAAATGTTCAGTATATGCGCAAATACCATTTGCGCCACAGAGTTGGTACTATAGGATGGGATGTTTGTTACTACAACGTTGTGGACTTTAGCAGCCTCGCAATCAATAACATTGAATCCTGTTGCCATCACTCCAATGTATTTGAGTTGTGGCAATTGGTCAAAATGGGCTGCATGAATGCATACTTTGTTTGTCAGAACGATGTCGGCATCTTTTACTCGATCAATCATTTGTTCCGGTGTGGTACGGTCGTAAATGGTGCAATCACCCAAGGATTTTAATTTGTCCCATGATACATCACCTGGATTGCCTGCATAACCGTCTAAAACTACTATCTTCATTGTAATATATGTTTTTCTAATAATCCTTGTCCTTACCCCAGAGAGCTTTCATACGCTCTTTTTGCCTATCTTCGGCTGGGTTGGGCTGTGGCTCCCAGAATTGTTTACCTTTCAATGCATCTGGCATATATTGCTGGTTTACAAAATGTCCAGGATAATCGTGAGCATATTTGTAATCGATGCCATACCCCAATTCTTGCATCAGTTGGGTAGGGGAGTTGCGTAGATGCATCGGCACGGGCTGGTTGCCCGATTTCTTCACTTCCTCCAATGCCTTGCCAATTGCAAGATAAGCCGAATTGCTCTTCGGACTGGTCGCCAGATAGATAGTTGTCTCAGCCAAAGGGATACGTCCTTCTGGCCAACCAATTTTCATCAATGTATCGAAGCAAGCATTAGCTAATAACAAGGCATTTGGATTGGCCAAACCTATGTCTTCCGAGGCGAGAATTACCAGTCGTCTGGCTATAAAAGCTGGGTCTTCACCTCCCTCTACCATGCGGGCTAGCCAATAAATAGCTGCATCGGGGTCGCTTCCTCGTATGCTCTTGATGAAAGCTGAAATGATATCGTAGTGCATTTCCCCATCCTTATCATAGGCCAGTGGGTTCTGCTGTATGCACTTCGCCACTATCTCGTTGGTTACCACTACAGGGCCTTGTTGCTCAGCTTGTACTACCAACTCCAGAATGTTGAGCAGCTTGCGCGCATCGCCACCACTAAATCGAAGCAGGTCGGTCGTTTCTTTTAGTTCTATCTTTCGTTTTTTTAGCTCGATATCCATATGGATAGCCCTATCCAGTAACTCCAGCAGGTCCTCTTTCTCCAGTGATTTAAGTGTATAGACTTGGCAACGTGACAACAAAGGGCGAATCACTTCAAACGACGGATTCTCGGTAGTTGCACCTATTAGCGTCACCACTCCCTGCTCTACGGCCCCCAGCAACGAGTCTTGCTGAGATTTACTAAAGCGATGAATTTCATCGATGAATAGGATGGGACTGGCAGTAGAGAAAAACCTAGCGTGTTTGGCTCTCTCAATTACATCACGCACGTCTTTTACACCACTGGTTACAGCACTAAGTGTATAAAAAGGTGTTTCTAACTTATGAGCAATGATTTGCGCCAAGGTGGTCTTGCCAACACCTGGAGGACCCCACATAATAAATGACGAAATCTCTCCCTTGTCAATCATTTGGCGAAGCACAGCCCCCTCACCGACCAAGTGTTTTTGGCCGATATACTCATCGAGAGTTTGAGGACGTAATCTTTCAGCTAATGGCTGCATATCAAAATTCCATCAAAACCATAAAACGGAAACCATCCTTGTGGGTGCCTGGCTCATCGAGGTATGTCAATCGACGTACATACTCTATATGGAATAGCTTGAAAATGTTATAGATGCCAAAGCTCACTTCAACATATGGCTTTTTGCTGTCCATTACAAAACTTGCTGGCCTTCCGTTACGCATAGGGAAAACAAATAAATCCTCGTTGCCAGCTTTGTATGGGTTGTTTTTGTCTGTCAGTGTTCCCCACATAGCTCGCACACAGAACATTTCGCGCCACTTAAGATGCTTAATCAATGGAATACGGTTGAATAGTTTGCCATTCATATTATACTTCAGGAACAGAGCGGCATAGCGGTCGTTCAAAAATTCCATATTCTTAATTAAACCAAACGATTCCTGGTCATACATCATAATATACGATAGGTTGGCTATGGGGATATTCAGCATCGGGAACGGTACCTTGTTCCATTGGGCACCAGCACGTCCAATGATGTTTAGATGGCCCCAAGAACCCATCCAGAAGCGCTTACGCATACTGAACTCAGTGATATTGAAGTTGTAGTCGCCGCCAAAACCCTTGAAGCCGAAGGTGTGCGTCAGTGTGTAAATAGGTGCATCGAGGGTAATAGGACGACGGCGTTGTTTGGTGTTAACGAACGACTCGCCTGGAGCATAGCGCAGCGTAATAGCCAATTCATTGGTGGTAAGATCCTTTATAAAGGTATTCTGTTCACTCAATACTCCAGGTTCCGGACCATCGTTCTTGTAATAAGCTAATGTGCCCACTGGCTCATCATTACGGTGGCGTGCTTGTGCCTTTACAGAAAAACCTGAACGAGTTTCCAACTCGTAAGTCATCTCAGCGATGCGGGAGTACATCATCTGATCCATCTTGGTCCATCGCATACCCACAAACATATTATCCTTATCCGTGTCGAGATACTTGTCGCTGGGAGACATTACATCGTATTGATACTTGAATTGGATATAATGTTTGGGATACTCCCAAAGCATAAATTCGCGGGGCTGGAACGAATAAGCCAGATCGCCCTTGTACATCCATTTGTGGTCCTTGAAACCATAAGCCCCATAGC
>JAEEOD010000397.1 GCA_016284115.1 Bacteroidaceae bacterium | reverse complement strand
AACCGCCTTCTTAAAGGACGAGCTATCCTCATCCCAAGTAGTTAAGTCGCCACACTGAATAGAAGTTTCTGTGACCTTGAATGAAACCTTTGAGGGCGCGATTACACTGCGTCGTATAGTTAAGAAACGTCCTTCTGGGATAATAATCTCCAAATAGAACACATGACTAGCAAATAAATTTCTAAAACGCCTAAAAATATGCTTGGCATCTATGTCTTTCAAGAGCATAAAGTCAAGCAAGTCCACAAGTGTTGACTTGCCTAGGTTATGAGAATCGCACTCTCGATCATACCTGCGCGTCACTTTTCCAAGTACGACATTCATTCCTGGGTTAAACTCAATGGAATGGAATCTGCCGTCATTACTATATAGTTTGCTCAGTTTCATCCTTCTACTAGCTTTATTACGTCATTTTGGGGCTGATAACTTATCTTTCCCAACAGGAAAAGGAAACTTAAAGAATTGAGGAACACGCTTTTTGCCGCATCGCCTTGCATATATACAACCATGTTAATCAGCTCATCATATTTCTGCACAGGACAGCGCGAGAGCGATTTCAAGATGATACCTCCAATGTTAATCACCGAGAGGTCCAGATTCATATATTTGTTCGGCCTTATCATACCCCAATAATTTATTTCTTACCAATGTCGCAGTTCCAGTACATATAATGGACAAACACTCTCGCCAAAGCCCTGACCTTGTGAATGTCTTGATTAGGATCAATGCCTATAATAGCCATAATGATATTTTCGAGCATTTCCAAGAATGTGTATCTTTCTTCATTCTTGATAAGATATCCTCGCAAATCTGATACAGAATTCTTGTACATTTGAAGGTATTGTTGATTACGTGGATCATGCAAAAAAAATTCTATATCACGAAAAAACATTAGAGAATGATTCCTTATTTCTTTGAAATAGGCTTCATCTATTCCATTCAACTGATTCTTCTTCTCCTTGTTTATGTAGCCAAAATCTTCATCATCAGCAGGTGTCATGTTGACCCAGTCAATGTTCTTTCCAAATAAAACGATAGTATCACGAATATCCTGTTCATAGAATCTGTCTGGCAACAAGTATCTTAAAAGTCTGTGCTTATCTATCAGTTGTTGACGAAGCTCGACAAAGTTCTCCATATCCTCGTATCCATGTATATCCACATTTTTGATTCCAAGTTCATCGCTCATGTACTCTTTTATCTTGTTGTGGATACCGCCGCTCAATTTACGGTTGGTAAAGACAATATAGCAATCAACTTTTTCGTTCTTCATGCGATTCTTGATCTTATCAACCTCCTCCTTCAGTATGCTAGTCTTATTCTCAAAAAAATCATTATCCGAGCAACTCGCCTCTGATTTAGTAGTATGCTTGGCTTGAATGATAAAATTGCCCGTCCACTGCTCTTTGTCGCTTGGATATTTAGAAGCTGTACCAGAGAAGTATGAATCTCTTCCACCATCAGGTCCTGTACAGAAAGCATGGGCGGCAATGCCGAGGACATCCTGGCAAATATCCACAACCAATGCTTCAAACTCTAAGGCGGATAGTTGTTCAAAAGAATACCGATACATGCTATTCATTCTTTTTCGAATGCAAAGATACGAGTTTTAAATGAGAATTCCCTTGTTTGAAGGAACTTTAACGTTATATTTTGCAAGAAATGGGAGAATTCGTAAAAACAGTCTTACTTTCCTTGTCCTAATGGTTTATCTTGATACTGTTCAACCTTATGTTATCTTCCTACACCTTGTGCCTTCTTTCGAGATGAAGGTTTTATCATTGCGGCAGCTGTAGCGATACAACGCACCCACCATTGCACATCATCTTCGTCTTTATTCCTGCCCCATCCGGATAGGTTGGACATACCTCCTCCACATGATTCTGCGTAGGTGGTGGCTTGTTTGACATAGTTGATAGCCAACAACATGGCACAATGTGCTACATGTTGTGCGTTTTCAGTTAGGTCATAATAACCATTCTCTCGTAAGATGTCACGCTGACTATCGTTTAGAGTCGGGATGATTTTCTGCATAGTCGTAGCCAGCATCATATTATAGGTACCGTTGATTCCCATATGGATGCGTGTTGCCTCCCTATCAATATCATCACCTTCCCTTTCCAAGGCTCTCTGGTGTTCTCGTTTAATCTCAAAGAGTTTTTCTCGGATATTCTGAAGCTTGGTACTCGTTTCTTCAAGCATCTTGGAGCGTTCTGTAATCTTGGTATCTATATCCTCCATTTGCATACGAAGATTTTTGATACGGGCTGTCAAAAGAATGTTGTCCGTACCTTCCTCACCTAAGCTATGGGCAATTTCGTCTATCTCTCGCTGGATAGCCGCACGACGCTCCCGAAGATTGGCTATCATTGTTGTCAGACTTTTCAGTTTGCGTTCCTCTTGTCTGATGTCGGCAGCCAAACCAATCTTCCTGCTTTCAAGGTGGTTCACGTCATTAACAAGTTCCCGTTTGTATTCATAAGTGGATCGGTGACGGGCACCAGTTTCTCTGATGCTGTCGCCTCGTTCCAATCCCCACTTCATACTAACTTCTTTTGAGAACTCATCGTGCAGTTGGGAAAACAGCTGCCCCATCTCATACCTGTTTTGACCAAATACAGAACGCCACGAAATACGGTTCTTCTTCTGATCAAGTGGAATAAGTGTACAATGTGCGTGAACATTAGTCTCGTCAAGATGGACGTAGAAGCTGACGATGTTCTCCTCGCCGAAACGATGGGCAACAAAAGCATATACATCTTTAGCCCATTCCTCGATGTCATTGTTCCGTGTCAGGTGGGAGTTGTCAGCCCCTTTGTCAAGGTTCAATGTCTGGTTGCCAAAGGCGAGTTCGTTCA
>JAEEOD010000396.1 GCA_016284115.1 Bacteroidaceae bacterium | reverse complement strand
GCATCGCAAGCATCATATTATCATTGATGACATAATGATAGCGGAACTCGGCATTGAGCTTGAGGAATTGTGCAAAAGGTGAGCCCAGGAATTTCTTTTCACGTTCTTTCCAATCTCTACCAGCTAATTTATAAATGGCAGCAGTAACATTTCCAGCAGAAGCGAAAGTAACCTGCCACCACTTAGTATTCTTGATACCAAGCACTTTAGAATCGTCAAACGTCAAAGAATACTCCATCTGAGGAATGTATTGGTCGTCCAAGCTGGCATATAAGCCAGGATTCTGATTGAAGAGTTCCCAAAAATCATCTGTTTGATGAGTAGTGGTATTATAAGTAAGTTTAAGGGGAGTTAACGAGTGCTTATACTTACTCGTAGGTTGGAACTCATAAGTAGCACTACCGCCAAAAGCCCTCATATGATAATACTTGGGGTGTACAAGTTGATTGGCATACAGCGAGAATGTAGTCGTAGCAGGGAAATCATATTCACGTTTACCGATGCGAGGAAACACTACACGAGGAAACATGAGATTCGCAGTTAAACCATACTCATAACTGTTCATATCTGAAGAGCTGTGCTTGCCTGTTTGCCATTCATAAGCGCCAGTGAGCATGACGCTGAAACTCTCACCTGCTCCAAATACATTATTGCGCGTGATGCCCAATGAAGCACCAGGGCCCATTTGGTTGTTACTCTTCATCTTCATGTTAAAGTCTGCCGTAACGCTATAGGGCTTATCCATCATCATATTCATCACCACATCCAAGGTATCACCCACCAACGTACTGTCACGAGGCACATATTGCATTTCTTGATAGCGGAAGATGCCCAAATTGGCAAGACGTTCCTGAATACGTGATTGGCGTTGCAAACTATAACGGTTACGAGGTGCCATTCGGCTTACTCCCGTTGAGTCTTCCATACGCCTCTTCATTCGGTAATTATTATAATCAAGCCAACGATACAACATCTTTGGCCGCACTGGCACCTTATCATAATAGTTAATCTTTACCCCATTGTAAGAAGTAGAATCATTGGGGGCTTCACCTTTGGCTCCAAAGAAATTTACAGTAGTAGAAGCAACCACAAAAGGTTTCTGAGCAGCTGCAGGTATTCCTTCAATTGGCACCATTCGCAGGCTCACATGTCCTCCTCCAGGAACCAAAGTAGTATCTGCCTGATAAGTAATATAATCAGGGCGAAAATAATAGTCACCTACATTTCGCAATAAATTACTCAAACGAGTGCGCTCAGCAGTGAGGTCAATAATATTAAACTGAGTACCGGGTACAATAGAGGAACGCCTGCGAGCACGCTCAAAGATGCTCATAGTGCGTTCCGAGAAACCTTTGTAATAAACCGTATCAATGAAATAGGGTTGGTCCATATTGACTTTATACTGCACCTTTGCCTGTAAGGAGTCATGTTTTTCGCGTATCACCTCGTAAGATACGTTACCACGGAAATAGCCATAATCACGCAAAATGTTTTTTGCTGCTTGGGAACGTATCCCTGGGTTAACGCCAGAGATGAGTACTGGATCAGCAGCAAAATGGTTAAAAATCCATTTACCCAAACCATGCTCACTCTTGGCAAAAGCATTGTAGATCCACAGGCCTATAGGGAACGGAGTACGCACAGAAGAACTACCCATAAAAGCGTTGTTTGGCGCAGTAGCAAGAGCAGCTTTCACTTCCTCCAAAGCTACAACGCCCACGTCACTCAGGCTGTCATCACCCTGAATCTGCATGGGTTTCTGGCCAATATAGAGGACCTCCCCTTCTGGCAAGTTCTTGGTGACAGAACATGCACAAATCATTGATGTCACCAGTAACAGTACTATGAACTTTATCTTATTCATCGTCATTTCTTTTTTCGAGCCCACATCCACAAATCGCTCAACTTGTCTAATTTCTTCCTGAACAAGAAACCTACACCAGTTTCTGTTATCTCGCCTTCTAATAAGTTTTCGTAGTTCTTATTATGGAACGCACGAATATAACGTGTACCACCGCTATCCAAACGATATTCCAATGAGACGTTATCAATAAACGAATCCATATTGTTGGTGGCGTTATTTCCAGTAGAAATTTTACCTCCAATATTGATTTGTACCCTGTCATTGAAGAAACGCTGTGAATAACGGAACGTATAATCGGTCTGAGTTCCAGTATTAAGCTCTCTGTCTTCAATGCCTACACTAAATGATGCATTTGACACCGAGCCAGCCAATGAGTTAATCTGACTCTGCAGCACACTATTAAGAGCTGCACCCATGGTCAAACCATTGGCTGCTCCACTGTTACCCATATACATACCAGTAGCCAACATTGTAATAGCGGCCTTACTACGTTCATCTGTACTCATGGATTGTAACTCATTCTGAATATTGCCATCATTAGGAGCAGACAAATCAAAACTCAAATCAGGTGCCTCCAATGTATTCTTTATGGAAACTGACACATCAAAGTCTGTTCGTCGACTGCTATTATCTCCATCACTGACTGAAGCGCGTACACGTTCTGTTGCTGTTAGATTCAGTCGAGGATTCATGATGTCACCACGCCAATCCACATAGCTGCCTTGTGTAAATGTAAACTCTTTTAACGGAATAACTGGCAATGAATATTTCATCGTACCACCAGAAAGGGTGTACCTACCTGTAAGACTCATGTCACCTTGAGGCGTATAAAGCATATTGAGATCGCCTCCACCTTGTAACTCTACATACTTGCTTCCATCAGTAGTAAGGTTGGCTCGCAGACGCACAGCATCGTCTATGTGTACTGTCATATTCATGTCCAACCCACCTAACGACATAGCATTCTGTTCATTCCTAGCATTATTCAATGTGTCATTGAAGGATACGAAGGTAACCAAGCCATCCAATCGGTCTTCTACTGTAAGTGGTGAATTGGCCATCACATAGGTAGCATTGGTATCACCGAGCACATTCATCTGCCCTCGCATCACCAAACCCATGAGAGGACCACGTATTGTAGCATTCATGTCTACAAATATCTTTCCGAAGAGCAAACTTTCACGGGTTTTCGGCGCATCCAGCAACGTGTAATTATTAGCACGAAGAGACAACACTGCCGATGGATTGGATATATCCCTAAAATCAACAACACCTTTGACTACAAATGGGTTATCGCTGGTAGTATAAATAGAGAAATCATTCAGCACCATTTGATTGGCAGTAATTATTATGGGACGATTGTCCAGTCTATATCGGGCACCTGCCTGTCTAGAGACGATAGTCACATCGTCCATCGAAACTTCACCATTGACTCTTGGCTTGTCAGTTACACCCCTCACTTTCAGGTTTCCTTGCAACTTGCCCAAGAAATTCACTAAGCCATCAGGGAAGAAAACATCAGCCACACGAAGTGGAAATTCTTCGACATCAGCATCAATATTTAATGAGTCACCCTTCAACGTTCCACTCGCCATCATCACTTGCTCATCATCAAGCATCAGGTAAGAGTCAAGATAATGTTTGTTTGTTCCTTCCGGTAACCATGTTAGACCAACATTCACATCGCCTACTGGTCTATGCTCATAAGTCAGAGAATCAATCATAGATTCGGCACTGACCTGCATAGTAGTAGCCGATTGCAAATAGGTGGCATCAATTGAAATCAAGCCCCCCAATTCAGGCATATAAGGTAAGATAGAAGAAAGGTCTTGCAACTTAAGGCGAGAGAGTTCTACTGTCATGTTCTGCAAAGAAATCGTATCACTTCGGTCACTTCGCATTCGGAAACGCAGACCTTCGTCACTCCTCATGTCTATATTTGCATACAGACGTTTGTCTTGATGCAAATAGAGCCAATTATAGTCTTCGTTAAAACGGAACTTACGATAGGCTACTACCGGTTCTTCAGGTGTCAGGTAAACCAACAGTCCATTGGCACCACCATTCTTACCGCCATTCACCACAGGCTGTGCATTGAAACCCAACTGCAAACCGGTCTTTCCTTTACCATCAATATAATGGACATTCATGTTTACATCCTTACTGCGAATATCACCATCCAAGTATGCGTGGAAAACGTACTGGGGATTTCGAGGGCCATTAATAACACCTCCCTGGAATGCCAAATGCGAAGTATCTTGGCGAAGCGTTAGGTAAATAGTATCGAGTAGCAGAGAATCAACTCTCAAACCATGCAGCAAAGCCCTACCATTGATACCTATTTCTGGAGTAAAACCATAGTTTACCATTATACTATCGAAAGTGATGCCTTCCGTTTGCAGATAATCAGCCAACGGATTGTCTCTACCGGCTCTGATACGCAGACCACCAGCAGGCAAAGCTGCTCTTAACTCAGCATGATTAAGTTGTCGTAACTCAATCTGTTTACGAAGCAACTCATCAAAATGTTGTCCGTCAGCTAAAAGCTGGTCTATCGTAGTGAGTGACTTCAGTCGCAAGTCAAGGTCACCACCTTTTATGTCAAACTGAGCAGAATCACGACGGGCCACACCTGTAATATGCAATGCAAATGGATTTTCTAAAGGTTTTTTCACCAAACCTAACTTATACAAATTAATATCCTCCACTTGCAAATTCACATTGCCATTGAAATGAGGTACATCCATACGCATGCGACCATTTCCAGAAAGACGGAACAATTCATTTTCAGCTTGCAGGTTCATGGCTAATCTACTGTTTTGTAGAGAGCCATCGGCCATTATGTTGCGAATATCCATCTCCTTGTATTGAACTTGATCAACTACCGCTTGAAATTGACCTGTAGATTTAGGTGATGCGAAATCCAGTCCTTTGCCCTTGGCCAAAACATGACCCGTGAATAGGTAGATGGAATCCTTAGGCAAGAAATGGTCTATTCGCATGGAGTCTATGCGAAGATCGGCATCGTAGACTTCGCTTAGTAAATTATAAGACCCAATAACAGAAGCTTTGCCCTTTCCTTGCGCAAGGGTAAGCTCAGTTGCGAGTTTCGAACCATCTAAGTGCATATTGCCTACCATACGCATGCTGTCAGGGATGGTGATAGAGAGGTCATTAGACTGAATTCCAGCCAAACCCAAGAGGAAGTTAAGATCACCCGATTGAGCATTGAGTTTCAGTTGACCATTGCGTGCTAACGAGTCAGTTATCTGATTCAGCTGTCCACTACTGGAAAGCGAAAGCGCCCCAGGAAGATTGGTATTGAGCTGAGTGATCTCCAAATGTTGGAGGTTTCCATTAAGCGTGGTTCGTAAAATGAGCGGATGATTCGGGTAGCGCTGACGGAAATTATCATCAAGTAAGTCTTTGCCTGCAAACTTCAGCAAATCTTCTTTCCCAATACGGGCATTGATGCGAGCTGTAAGTTGGTCAGTTTTTGACCATTGACCATCAACCATTGGAAGAGTTGCTGTGACGGAAGCCTCACTATTGGGAGTGAGTAATCGCAGGTCATCTAATTTCGTTCCTTGTTTGTCGGCCAAGAAGCGACCTGTCAAAGATGACACTTCAAAACCACTACGCTCATACAAGCTCAGTTCGTTAATTACCGCTTTGATGTCAGGGGCTTGATACAGAATAGAATCCACATCCATGTGGAGGTTGTAGAGCGCAAGATGAGATGGGTCGATACCATCGGCTTTGTTTTTACGTAAATCTTCGCCCATATCAAAAGACAGTCGTTTCCCATCCAACACAAAGTTCTGTATCTCATAGCGTTCGTTGGCCAAATCCACCAAACCATCTCGCAGCTCAGCTTCGTTGATAAAGGTGCTCAATAACAGTGTATCCAAAGGCATCTCAAAGTCAACCCCCACTTGACTCAGTTTCAGTTGCTCAAGACGGATTACCCAATTAACTGGTTCTGATATGCTATCACTAGGTACTGTATCGGCATAAGCCACATACACTTGCGCATCTGCCAATGACAGATCATCGACATATGCCTCCTGCGTATTCAAATCAACATGATGGCTTTCCAATGACAAATTTCCCACATTTCCCTTCACCAGCACACCTTCTATCATACTGGCAGTGTTCAATTTAGCATCTGTCAACTCGGCTTTCATCACATCTACCTTACCCTGTAACAAGGGCCAAGCCTTTACTCGCACATTAAGACTACCTGCATCCAACAAGGTGTCGCCTTGCTGAACAACTTGCACACCGTGCGCCAACAGATTGAGGGGGAAACGCAGGTCCACACGTCCTATACTGATGTCCATACCTAATGATTCTGAGGCTAATGTGGCTGCTTTTTTGCAAACGAAGTTCTGCACTGGTGGTACATACAACAGTACCATCAGTGTCAAGAAAAGTCCTATCGGAGCTAAAAATAGCCACAATAGTACTTTCTTCCAATTGACCCTCAAATTGCGGATATCAATCATGCCTGCTTCGTTTACGAAGCAAAAATAGATAAAACTTTCGATTTATATGTCAATTAGGGAAAAATAATGACACAATTCATCGAGAATCGCCTAGAAAATAGGCATAACACTCAAACTAAATAATAGCAAACCAAGAGTTTTATATATGCGAAGTAGCTTAGCGGTAGTAAACGGGTGGCTTGGCGGTAGTAAGCAGGTGGTTTAACGGTACTAAACATTTTTGTGATCCTCTATGATTTCTATTGCTAGCTTAATTTTCGATAATACAAGATTGAAGAATTGGCAGGATTGAACAAATCATTGGCAACACGTTGAGTGCAGATACTATCAACAGCCCGGTAACGTTCAGGTTCTTCTTCAATCAATTCTGCTTTATCAGTAAGTTCAAACCAAGCAAGTTTAAATGCAACTCGTTGATAATTGATATTCCCAAAAGTCTGGACTGATTCCAGTTTGTTTTTCACCTTTTCAAGTTCGTAGTCTTCGATTAGATGTTTTTTTAAAGCATCAAGTTCTTCCCATACAGCCATTTCTGCTTGCTCCAAAGAAACCCCTGGCCTAAGTTTGCATTTAATTTCTAGAAGGCCTGCATCTCTTGTTCCTGTAATGGGTGAATCGATAGATGTAAACAATTCACGCTCATGAATTAGCCTTTGTTTAAAGCGACTGGAATCGCCATTACAAAGGATATCGGAAATGATATCACATGCATAATAATCTCTATCCAGATAAGGAGGAGTATGAAAAGACATATACAAGGCATCCTGTGGCACTGAACGCTCACCACTCATCCTACGTTGTTGAGTCTGAGGGGGCTCTTGTGGTAAAAGTCTTTCATACTCTTGACCATTAGGTAGTTCGTCGAACCATTTTGTCACTAATCGAAGTACCTGGTTCCAAGTAATATTACCAGCAATTGCCAAGATAGCACGATTTGGGGCATAAAAACGATGATAGAAGTTGGCAACCTCCTCAATTGTGGCATTTGCTATATGGCCGAGTTCCATACCAATAACAGGCCATCTATAAGGATGTACTTCGTAGCAGAATGGAGACATTAAATGGGCAACATCACCATAAGGGAGGTTCATACATCGTTGTTTGAACTCTTCCATCACCACTTTCCGCTGCACTTCAAGGTTTTTTTCAGACAAGTCCAGCGACATCATTCGGTCACTTTCCATCCACAAAGCAGTCTCAATATGATGAGCAGGCAGAGTTGAATAGTAATTCGTCACATCGGCATTTGTCCATGCATTACAATCGCCACCAGCATTTTGTAAAGGAGTATCAAAATCACGGATATTTTCTGTCCCCCCAAACATCAGATGCTCAAAGAGATGAGCAAAACCCGTATGATCGGGATGCTCATCTCTTGAACCTACGTCATATAGTACGTTTACAGCAACCATCTGTGTACTGGAATCTTGCACATGCACGATTCTCAGTCCATTGTCCAGTGTCTGCTTATTAATTATCAAGGACTGTCATTTTTTTAATAACAACATCATCTACGGGGCGGTCGTTTGCGTTGGTTGCAACTTGTTGGATTACATCTACTACATCCATACCGTCAACAACCTCGCCAAATACGGTATACTCATTATCCAAGTGAGGGGTTCCACCTATTGTGGTATAAACCTTTACTTGCTCTGGAGTAAACTTAAATTCTGGTACATCTTTAGTTTGCTCACGAGCCTGTGCCAACAGCTTATCTTCCATTGCCTGCAGAGCCTTGGTATCACCTCTCTTCTGCATGTCAAGTATTTCATCCCTATGTTGCATAACCAATTGTCTGAACGGAGCCTCCAGTACATTATAGTTCCTGCGTTTCTCAAAATTAGTTAAGATAGAATCATTATACACCTGACCTGTTACAATATAAAACTGACAACCAGAGGACTCCTTTTTTGGATTCACTTGATCGCCTTGACGAGCAGCTGCCAAAGCACCACGTTTATGGAAACGTTCTGGATACACAAATTCAGCAGGAATAGTATAACCCACATCACCATCACCCAGTTGTTGGTCTTTTGTAGCAGTCTTAGAATTTGGGTCACCAGCCTGAATCATGAAATTATTGATAACACGATGGAACAATGTGCCTTCATACGTGCCATCTTTCACCAGTTTCAAGAAATTGGCCTTATGCTTGGGAGTATCATTATACAGCTTTACAATGATTTCGCCCTTGTTGGTTTCAATTTTAACTCTAGTCATATTGTCATCATTGTTGGGGGCTGACTTGCAGCTAATGAGTGCGCATGCCAGCATCGATAAAACAAAAAAAGTAAACTTAATACGCATGGTTTAAAAACTTATTTTACAGTAAAAGAAGTCCACAAATTTGTTTGAGGAACAAGAGCTTCAACCTCTATCGTAATCTTCTTTACAGGATGGAGAAAGCTCACCTTACGAGCATGTAAACAGATACTTCCATCTGGGTTAGAACGCTCAGCCCCATATTTCAAGTCTCCCTTGATAGGACATCCTATCTTAGCCAATTGGCAACGTATCTGATGATGCCTTCCTGTCTTCAAGTCAACTTCCAAAAGGCAGTAATTGTCAGACCAGCCTATTAACTTGTAATGCAGAATGGCTTTTTTGCTGTTAGGGACTTCCTTGTCGTAAGCAAAACTCTTATTAAGTTTTTCATTACGAACCAGATAGTGTATTAGCTCATCTTCATTCTTTGGAGGCATATTCTTCACAATGGCCCAATAGGTTTTCTTTACCTCACCATCGCGAAACATCTCACTCAGTCGGGTCAAAGCCTTACTGGTTCTTGCCATTACGACGATACCACTTACTGGACGATCAAGTCGGTGTGGCACACCAATAAACACATTGCCAGGCTTGTTGTACTTCTCTTTTATATATGCTTTAACAGATTCAGACAGGGGAGTGTCCCCTGTCTTATCTCCTTGAACTATCTCACCAGCATCCTTGCTGACAATTATTATATGGTTGTCCTCGTAAATAACTACCATTACATATTCATACCGCCGTCAACCTGAATTACCTGACCTGTAACATAAGATGAAAGATCAGATGCCAAGAAGGTGGCTACATTTGCTATATCTTCTACTTGACCAGCACGACGTAAAGGAATATTTTGTATCCAAGCCTTGCGAACATCATCAGACAAAGCCTGAGTCATAGCAGTATCAATAAAACCAGGAGCAATAGCATTGGCACGAATGCCACGACTTCCTACCTCCTGACCAATACTCTTTGCCAATGCAATCAAACCAGCCTTTGAAGCAGCATAGTTGCACTGACCAGCATTGCCATGAACACCCACCACTGAAGCCATATTGATAATGCTACCGGCTTTTTGCTTCAGCATGATGGGGGTAACAGCATGAATGAAATTGAAAGCCGATTTCAAATTAACAGCAATCACAGCATCCCACTGCATCTCTGTCATTCGAAGCATCAAAGCATCTTTAGTAATACCAGCATTGTTAACTAATATGTCAATTCTGCCAAAATCGGCAACAACCTGCTTTACAAGTTCTTCAGTTGGCGTAAACTCTGCAGCATTACTTGCATATCCTTTAGCCTTCACGCCGAAAGCAGCTATTTCTTTTTCAGTTTCTAAACCATTTTCATCAATTACTAAATCTGTAAAAGCAACATTGGCACCTTCACTTGCAAATTTTAAAGCAATACCTTTGCCAATTCCACGAGCCGCACCTGTAATCAGAGCGGTCTTCCCTTCCAAAAGTCCCATAAATTATATATTTAGATTATTAAACTATTAATTTCTAACTCTCAAGGCTCCTGCTAAGATATTCGCAACAATTCTTTCAGCCATAGCATCAGACAAGCCTATACCCAAAGTATCCTTAATATAAGGTACCTCTAAACCTTTAAGGCAATAATGAATAATCTGTGCAGTGAGTCCTATATTATCAATATGGAAAACGCCTTTCTTAACACCTTCATTGAGTACTCTTCTTAAAAGTCCCATTTCTTTTCGGTCAAAGCGCTTTCTAACTTTTTCAACTAACATGATGTCCTGAAAAAAATCGGCTTTTAGTGAGCCATTCCGATGGACTACCTCTTTTATAGCTCCCAAACGGGTAAAGATCATCTCTAATAGTTTCTTGTCAGGAGATAATTCTGCTTGAGCGACTGCAGCCATGCGAGCCATAAGCCTTTCAAGTTCGGTCTCTATCACAGCCATATAGATTTCATCTTTACCTGTAAAATATGTATAGACTGTTCTGCGCCCAATGTCACATGCAGAAGCAATATCATTAACATTGACATTGTCATAGCCCTGCTTTGCAAATAGCTCACGAGCTTCATTCACGATTCTATCTCTCGTATCAGTCATAGTCCTAAATACTATAAACATTCACATTGTGCAAATGTAAAACAAATTAATCAACAATACAAGAAATAAAAAAATTATCTCACAATTATTTGCCAATTCAAATAAAAAAACGTACCTTTGCAACCAAAATAAGGATATCGCGGAGTGGAGCAGTTGGTAGCTCGTTGGGCTCATAACCCAAAGGTCGTTAGTTCGAGTCTAGCCTCCGCAACAATAGGTAGGGTAAATAGCTAATAATAAGCTTTTACCCTTATTTTATTATTTACCATGAGGGCAAAAACAAGACATATTATTATAGTTGGGATTATTCTGTTCACGTTGTTATTGTGGGTCTATTTACAGCAAACGCAACTTTTTATCTTTCATTATCGAGAGCAACACCAACTTTTTTTAAACGACTATGATGAAATAAAATCTACTCTAACTACTTTAGGAGGGGTGACGCGGGTAAGTGCCATGTTCTTGGTTCAGTTTTTCTCAGATGCAGCATGGGGCGCTTTGATTACTGCATGTTGTGTTAGTACCATTGCTTTATTTTTGTGGTTGGGCGTTAAGCGTTTTTTTGATGCTCCTCTTTATTGTTTGCCACTCTGCTTTATCCCCCCGTTGTTGCAGGCTAGTGCTTTGGCAGATACTTATTATAATTATGCCTCGCTAACTGCAATGTTGTTTTTCAGTATCTTATTTTTCATTGTGTCTCTGAGCAAAAAGAAGGTCACAAGGTTGATGGTTTTTATCTTGGCAGTTGTGTGCACGACTTTTATTGTTTACCAACCAGAAGGATATTATGAGCCTTTACTGAAGACGCCAAATTATTGCAAATGGCCTTGGCTATCACTAATAGTATTGGTAGCACCTTGGCTAGCACGCTTCTTGCCTAAGATGAGCAATGTAATGAAAATTATCTTGGGTGTTGCTTTGACCTTAATCATCAGCTTGACTTTCCATCTATTGACAAGCAAACGAATAGACTTAGACAACTACAAATTCATGGAGTTGAACAGCTATGTCATCAATGATGAATGGGACAAAATAATAGACACATGCAACCATATTCAGTTAAACAATACTCTATATATGAACTACCTGAATTTGGCCCTCTCACATCAAGACAAATTGTTGCAACAGCTATTTCATTATCCACAGAGGGATACTAGTTCTTTGTTATGCGATTATCAGAAGATCCCTGATATCATCCAATTACAGAGTTTCATTTATTATCAGATGGGAGATGTAGCAGCAGCACAGAATACAGCTTTCAGTGCAAGTGTCTGCAACAGATTGGGTAGTCCTTCAGCTTTACAAATGTTAGTAAAAACAAATCTGGCATATGGAGCTTATGAAGTAGCAGATAAATATATCACTCAGTTGGAAAAAACATGGAAGTATAAAAAATGGGCAAGCTATTACCGCTCTTTACTTAATAACGAGCAAGCCTTGAATGAGGATAAGGAGATTGCCAACTTGAGAAGAAGTTTGACTAAAGAAGATCATTTTGCTGTGGCATTAGGAGTGATGACAGACTTAGATTATATCGTGGAGGCAAACTCTGACAATAGGGCTGCGTTCGAGTATCTGGTCAGTATGTTGCTACTCTCAAAAGATAATGTAAGTATTCGCTATTTTGTAGATAAATACACGGGTACACCTTTATTGGCTCAAGTACCAGAACTTTTACAAGAAGCTATTTATTCTATTGCCGAACAAGAACCTGATTATCTGAAGGCACATGGTGTTAGCGACGAAGTTTTCAAGAAGTATGACGACTTTTACAATAAATATATTCAAAGCAGGAATGCCAGAAGAAATCCTGCGATTGATCTTAGAAGGGAATACGGACATTCATTCTGGTATTATCTGATGTTTAACAAGTAATGGTTATGAAAAGGTTTTTCATATATGGTCTGATACCATTGCTCCTCTGCTCATCTTGCGGAGAAAGAACGATTGTGGTGGGGCAGCAACTGAATGAGGAAGCAGCTATTTATCCCGATTATAAAGAGGTGACTATTCCTGCCAATATTGCTCCACTGAATTTCAGTCTTTTGGATTTGGATGACGCGCAGTTGATTATTGAGGGGGAAGTTGGCAACGGATTTCAAGTTCAATCAAAAAAAGGCTCCTTCGACATTCCACAAAATAAATGGAGCCAATTACTCGATAAGAATAAAGGAAAGAGAATCAAATTAACGATTTGCAAACTTGTAGAAAAGAAATGGAGTGCCTTTATTCCATTTTATATTAATATAGCACAAGAACCTATTGACAAATATATAGCTTACCGACTAATCCCTCCTGATTATGAACTGTGGAATAAGATGGGGATTTATCAAAGAAACCTGGAGAATTTTGAAGAAAGTGCTATTTATGAGAACACGATAGGCGATTATAATTGTGCCAATTGTCATTCTTTTCAAAGTGGTAATCCAAAACACTTTATGTTTCATACCAGAGAAACACATCCTGGGACGCTTGTATTCAAGGATGGGATAATTGAAAAATTGAATACAAAGACAGATGAAACTATATCATTCTTGGTTTACCCTTACTGGCACCCTGATGGCAGATATATTGTTTTCTCAGTTAATTCTACTAGACAGGCTTTTCATGCGAACAACTTAAATAGGGTGGAAGTCTATGATTCTGCCTCTGATGTGGTAGTATATGATACTGATAAGCATCAGGTGATTTCGTGCGATTTTCTTAAAGCAGATAGCGTATTCGAAACATTTCCCTCTTTCTCTGCTGATGGGAAAAGCATATACTTTTGCTCAGCAAAAGCTGTAAATCCTATGCCATTTGAATACAGAAATGTGCATTATGACCTTTGCAGAATTGATTTCAATGCAGAAACAGGGGAGTTTGGTAGCCAAGTTGATACATTATTTAATGCAGCGAACATAGGTAAAAGTGTTTCATTGCCAAGAGAATCACCTGATGGAAATTATATGACTTTCGTGCTACACGAATACGGAAACTTCTCCATCTGGCACAAGGATGCAGATTTATATACCATCAACCTTCATTCCGGTGAAGTATATCCTTTTGAAAAGGCAAACAGTGAAAATGTTGAGAGTTATCATTCTTGGAGCCGTAATAGCAAATGGATGGTATTCAGTAGTAGACGTGATGATGGGCTTTACACTAGACCATATATCTGTTATGTTGATGAGGGCGGTTATGCACACAAAGCTTTTATGCTACCGCAACATAATCCAAAGAAATACTATCAAGACCTCTTGGTATCTTACAACATTCCCGAGTTTATTAACGACAAAGTAATTGTTAGCAAAAAAAGCATTGAGAAGATGCTGAAAGAAGAGCCAGGGCAAAATGTTGTCTATAAGAAATAGAAAATTCATCTATACTAGTCAAATCACAGAATATAAAAAAAGGACAGCCCATGTGTTCTGCAACACAAAGGCTGTCCTATCAAAGACGGCGGCTACCTACTCTCCCACCTTGTGGGCAGTACCATCGGCGTGGACGGGCTTAACTTCTCTGTTCGGGATGGGAAGAGGTGGAACCCCGGCGCTATAGCCACCTGAGTAAGTCTGACATGGTAATCCTGTGACAACGAAGAAACAACAACCGATGGGGAGAAGAGGTGAAAAAACTAAAACAGCACATGAAAGCACAAGAAGCCTCGGGCAATTAGTAGCGCTCGGCTGTGGTGTCGCCACCTGTACACCTGCGCCCTATCAACGTCATCGTCTATGACGACCCTAAAAGGGAGACCTAATCTTGCGGCCGGCTTCATGCTTAGATGCATTCAGCATTTATCCAGTCCCGGCATAGATACCCGGCGGTGCTCCTGGCGGAACAGCCGGCAGACCAGAGGCCAGTCCGTCACGG
>JAEEOD010000395.1 GCA_016284115.1 Bacteroidaceae bacterium | reverse complement strand
GGGGAATCTTGTGAAACGTGAAGTGCAGGTAGTAAAGCCTGATGCCAACCCACAACTTGCCACAGAGATAGCAGAGGCACTGAAGACCTATCATCCATGGAAAGTTTATTTTATAAATGGAGAATATCGTGCATTAGGAATCGAGGGATGGACAATTCCGTATATTCTGCATGACAAGTAAATTCCAATTTATCTAAATAATTGTTGTACCTTTGCAGCAGCATCAAGAGCAGGAGCCATAGGCTCACTCACCAACCGAGCATAGGATGCCACGGTGGTCAAGGTACGATGCGGAAGATATTTATTCACTTCAAAATTATCCTAAACATGGAAACAAATCGTATCAATCCAGATTTTGCAGCCAAATTCCTGACTGCATCAATCCAAGAATTAGTAGAGTTTTTCAATCAGTCCGTGAATAATCGCGGATGGACATCTATGCGTGCTGTGTACGACCAGATGCTCATCCATGAGTTTATGCGGCGTGGAATTGACGTATCGGCTATCCACAAAGGCAAAACAACGGACTTCACTCATGCTGTCACTTATGACAAGGAGCATAATAAGTTGGTGATTGCCGACGAGAAGTAACCCTGCGCCTTCTCACCATACATCAAAGCCTTTTCCTGTCGTCTGCTCTTGACGGGAAAGGGGAAGCCTCTCATTCTAAAATTTTCTTAAAATTCTTTTATATTCTACATAAGTAAAAAAGAAAAAACTTAACTTTGTAGCGTTAAGAACAAGAAATGATATAAACAAAATGAAAATAACATCTCTTACTTGGTTTGTTGCAGCCATGATGCTGGCAGCCTGCAAAAACAATGGCATTACCATTTCCGGTACCGTAGAGCGCGATGTGGACAGCCTCCGCATCTCGGCAATGCTTAGCAACAATGGCGACACGCTCCTTGCCAAGATTCCCGTAACCGACAGCATGTATATATGGCAGGGCACCGTGGATAGCGCCTGCATCCTGCGTGTTTATTATGGAGAGGGCGACCGCGATTTCTACCGAGTTATCTGCGAGCCAGGAAACATCACCCTGAACATCCCCAAGGACGGAGAAGATGAACCCTATCCCACCGGCACTCCGCTCAACGACAGCATCACGGTTTATCATAATGCCGTTGCAGTGTTGGAAGAAAAGTATAATGCTCTTGTGGAAACATATTTTGAAACACCAGAAGGTGAAAAGCATGACTCAATCGGACAAGTACTGGATTCTATCTATAATGAGCAAGCACAATGTATGGCAGGTTTCCTGAACCGTCATACGAATGACATGTTGGGTATCTACCTGCTGCGCGACTTCCAGCATTATTGGCATCCCGAGTTTATCGAGGAGACCACAAAGCAAATACTGCAGAACTTCCCTGATAATTTCTGGGCAAAGTTTACTAACGAGATTGTTGAAGGACAATTGCGTTGCTATCCGGGTCGCGAGTACACCGACCTTAAGATGCCGACTCCCGAAGGCGGCGAACTGAGCCTCTCGGATGTCGTTCCCAATAACCGCTATACCTTCGTTGATTTCTGGGCCAGCTGGTGTGGACCTTGCTGCGATGAGCTTCCCAATGTGAAGGCTGTCTGGGAGAAGTACCACGATAAGGGATTCGAGGTAGTAGGAGTCTCTTTTGATAGCGATGTGGAGAAGTGGAAGGCTGCCATTGAAGAATATGGCATCAAGTGGCTCAATATGTCCGACTTGAAGAGATGGGACTGCGAGGCTGCAAAAGTCTATGGAATCAGAGGTATTCCACGTTCACTCCTTATCGGACAGGACGGCATCATCATAGATAAAGACTTCCGTGGCGATAAGCTGATGAAGAAAATGGATGAGTTGATGGGAGAGGACTAATGTTAAGATGAGTAAGGCTAGAAGCACAGCTTAGAAGTTGCCTGCAGTATTGGTGCACTATGGGTAAATCAAAGAAGGCGTTTGACGCTCTCTGCAATCAGTTTGGTATGAGCGCTAATGCCGCTATGAACATCTTTGCAAATGCTGTGGTAATGCAGCGTAGGATTCCGTTTGAGATTAAAGCACCAGAAGAAACAAACAAGGGACTTGAGGCATTCAGGGCTCTTAGAGCTGAGGCGGAAAAGAATGGCCTTCAGGATATGTCTCTTGATGAGATCAACGAAGAAATCCGTTTGGCAAGAGAGGAGAGGAGAGCAAAAACGAAGAAGAAATGATTACGCTGTAATAGACACAAACGTTCTTGTCTCGGCCTTATTCACCTCTAACATTGAGGTTGCAACAGTAAAAGTTTTGAATGCTATGCTGAAAGGCAGGATTGTGCCGTTGTATAACGAAGAGATTTTTGATGAGTACATAGATGTGCTAAACCGTTCGAAGTTCCATTTCTCTCCGAGTACGATTAACC
>JAEEOD010000394.1 GCA_016284115.1 Bacteroidaceae bacterium | reverse complement strand
ACATACAATGACATAGATAACTATGCTGAGCTGGCTAAGATATATACCTATATAGGACAGAATGATCTGGCGACGGAATACATTCATAAGCTACACAACGGCATGGAGCGCTTTGCTACAGAACACTATCAAAACGGACTGTCACAAATGGAGGTGAGGTATCAAACGCTGAAAAAAGAAGCTGAGATAGATCAACTGAAGAAAGAAAAAAAATGGTTGATATGGGGCACCCTACTGACTGGCGTGGTGATGGTGCTGTTTCTCGCATTGCTGTTCTTCTTTAATCGGTGGAACAAATTACGTCGTCAGCACAGGGAAGTGTTGGTGCGCATGGAAGCAGAAACAGAAGAAAGAGAACGTATTGGTCGTGACCTACATGACCGCATGGGGGCCTTGCTCACTGGCATCAAACTGAACTTAGAGGTATTTGCCAAGAACAACCAAGATACCATTGCCAAGGACAATGCCTTGAAGCTAACAGATGAGGCGGTAATGGAGATGCGCAATGTGGCGCATCATCTTATGCCTGATTCGCTGAAGCGCTATGGCTTGCAGACGGCCCTCAGGAACTTCTGCCAATCGGTACCTACAGTGAGCTTCACCTTTGTGGGGAAGGAACATCGCTTGCCTAAGTCCAAAGAGGAAGCAATCTATTATATCGTGCATGAGTTGGTGAACAATGCCGCCAAGAATGCCGACGCCAGCAATATCTATGTGCAGCTTATCATGAATGAGGGCTACACAGCCGTCAACGTGAGTGACAATGGGAAGGGCTTGCCAGAGCAAACACAGTCGTTGAGATTTGGTATGCAAAGCATAGAACAACGTGTGAAAGCTATCGACGGACAATTGGATATCTACTCAAAGCCTGACGAAGGAACTGAAGTGAACATCGAAATAAAAGAATGAGCTATGTATAAGATTATCATTGCAGACGACCATCAGATTGTGACAGAAGGCATTGCCCGAATCATTGAAGAAATGACCATAGACGGACAGCCTTTCGGAGAGGTAATAGCAAGCGTGCATACCTTGGCCGACTGCCTGGTGTCTTGTAGAGATCTGCAACCCGACCTGCTATTGCTCGATGTGGCACTGAGCGATGGTGACGGCATAGATACATTGCCTCAATTACTAGAAGCCGCATCAAACATGATGGTCATCATCCTGACCTCTTATACCGAAGCTACTGTCATCAATCGCGCACTCTCCAACGGTGCGCATGGCTATATGCTCAAGACCACCGACATACAAGAATTTACTGAGGGTATTAAAATGGTCATGAAAGGAGAAACCTACATCTGTCAGGAGGCAAAGCAACAATGTGGCAAACCTGAGAACATTGCCATCAAGCTCACCTTGCGTGAGAAAGAGATTCTGAAACTGATAGTAGAAGGATATACCATGAAAGAAATTTCGTCCAAACTCTGCTTGGGATTTGAGACCATTCACAGCTACACAAAATACTTGCGCGAGAAGCTACATGCCAACAATACCGCTTCTTTGGTACGAAAAGCAATGGAGTACCATCTGGTGTAAGACCCACACTATCTTTCGATAAAACTGGGTTCGCCTCAACAAAACCAAATTAAATTTTTTTATTTGGCTTCGCTGAATTTTGTGACGACTCATTATCAAATGCAAGCTTTTGTAAATTCGCTGCTCTAAAATTTGTATCTGTGTTCGGCTTGCACTATCTTTGCATCAAACAATAAGAAAATATTGAGATTATGAAACATATTGGCATTACTATCATGCTGTGTCTGTGTACGGTGTTGGCATGGGCACAGGGCAGAAACCTTGAATTGAACGATGTACTGCGTGGTGAGTTCACCCCTCGTAATATCTATGGTGTAACCCCTATCCCAGGAGATGGCGAACACTATTCACAGATGAACCAAGAACGCACACAGGTCATCAAGTATTCTTTTAAGACAGGACAGCAGGTAGAGGTACTGTTCGACGTAGCTACAGCTCGCGATTGCCCTTTCAAACGCTTCGACAGCTACGAGTATTCTCCTGATGGTCAGACACTACTCATTGCTACAGAAAGTGAATCTATCTACCGCCGTTCTTTCAAGGCGGTATATTACCTCTATAGTCTTCGTCGTAACACCAACGGCCAGATACGAAATGCAGTAGAACGTCTTTCCGATGGTGGACCACAACAGGCTCCAGTTTTCTCACCCGATGGCTCAATGGTGGCTTTTATGCGCGACAACAATATCTTCTTGGTAAAGTTGCTCTTTGGCAATAGCGAAAGTCAGATAACAGAAGACGGTCAGCACAATGCCATCATCAATGGTGTGCCCGACTGGGTATATGAGGAGGAGTTCTCGATGAGTCGTGCGATGGAGTTCAGTGCCGACAGCAAGATGCTGGCATTCATCCGCTACGACGAGAGCAAGGTGCCTACCTACTCGTTCCCATTGTTTGCAGGTGCATCGCCCAAGTATGACGAATATGCCAAATATCCTGGTGCCTATACCTATAAATATCCCAAGACAGGTGAAGCCAACAGCAAGGTAGAAGTGCGTACCTTCGACATACAGAGTAAGGTGACACGCACCATGCAGGTGCCTTTGGAAGAAGGGGCTTACATCCCTCGCATCTACTTCACCAAGCAACCCGACCAACTGGCGATAATCACCATGAATCGCCACCAAAACCGCTTGGATATGTATATGGGTAATGCGCGTAGTACTGTCTGCAAACTGGTGTTGCGTGACGAGAGCGATACCTATATCAAGGAAGAAGTATTGGACGATATTCATTTCTACGACAACAACTTCACATTCACCAGCGAGAAGAGTGGTTTCAATCATCTGTATTGGTACACCCTGCAAGGCAACTTGGTGAAACAGGTAACAGCTGGCAACTTCGAGGTGAAAGAATTCTTGGGCTACTCACCAGCCGACGAGACGTTCTACTTTACTAGCAACGAGGAGAGTCCTCTTCGCAAAGCTGTGTATAAGGTGGATAAGAAGGGCAAGAAGACCAAGCTCTCACAACAAGTGGGGGTGAACAATGCGTTGTTTAGCAGTAACATGAAATATTACCTGAATCGCTATACCAACCTCACCACCCCTACGGTGATTACCCTGAACGACAATAACGGCAAGGTATTGACTACCTTGATTGACAATGCCGAACTGAAACAAAAGTTGGCACAATACAACATGCCGAAGAAGGAGTTCTTTAGCTTCACCACTTCTCGTGGCACCCAGTTGAATGGTTGGATGATGAAGCCTGCCAACTTTGACGCTTCACAGAAATATCCTGTGTTGCAGTATCAGTATAGCGGTCCTGGTTCACAGCAAGTGCAAGACCAGTTCAGTGTATCGTGGGAAACCTACATGGCTTCACAGGGATACATAGTAGTGTGTGTGGATGGCCGAGGCACTGGTGGTAGAGGTGCCGACTTCGAGAAGCAGACCTATCAGAACCTGGGTGTGAAAGAGGCACAAGATCAAGTGGCAGTGGCTGAGTATATGGGTCAGCAACCCTATGTTGACAAAGGTCGCATCGGCATCTGGGGATGGAGCTATGGTGGCTATATGACACTGATGAGCATGAGCGAGGGAACTCCTGTGTTTAAGGCAGGTGTGGCTGTGGCTCCTGTAACCGACTGGAACTACTACGACACCGTATATGGCGAGCGTTATATGCGTACGCCACTGGAGAACCCCGACGGCTACAAGGCTGCTTCAGCAATGGAGCGTGCCGACAAGCTGAGTGGCAACCTGCTCTTGATTCACGGTATGGCCGACGACAATGTGCATTTCCAGAACTCAGCCGAATATGCCGAGACACTGGTTCAGAAAGGCAAGCAGTTTGATATGCAGGTATATACCAACCGTAACCATAGCATTGCTGGTGGCAATACTCGTCAGCATCTCTATACTAAAATTACTAACTTCTTCAATAGCCAATTGAAGAAATGAGTGAG
>JAEEOD010000393.1 GCA_016284115.1 Bacteroidaceae bacterium | reverse complement strand
AATGGTGGGCAATAGCTTAGCGCCTGCCTTGACATACTCTTCGTCTGAAAAGCCACTGGTTTCACCTGCGGTATGTTGTACGACCACAGTATGTTGGTGACGCACCAGTTCGGCAACACCCATAGGGGTCATGCCCACACGATTTTCATTGTTCTTGATTTCTTTTGGTACTCCGATAATCATAGTAATAGTTTTTAAGGTAACAAGCAAAATTAGATATAAAAGAAGATTTAAGCAAGAGTTGATAACAGAATTTTATTAACTTTGCAAAAAAACAATAGTATATATGAAAATGAACAAATTATTATTGACAATAGGACTGTTTTTCATAGCTTCTTGCAGCTTTGCACAACAAGCAACCGACGATCAGATACGCCAATATAGAGAGATGATGCGCCATTCGTCGGCACCTATGGTAGTGGATTCTACAAAGGTGGACATCCCAGCTATCTATGACTATACCTACGAAGAAGTGATGGTGTATGGGGGCGATGGCTTTAAGCTAATGACTTGCATTTACAAACCTGTGGGTGAAGGGCCCTGGCCTGTGGTAATATTGCGTACACCTTATGTATATGGCAGAGGTGACAACAACGCTAATGCACGTTTTTATGCTCGCAGGGGCATTGCTTACATTGTGCAGCATTGTCGTGGAAAAGGAGGCTCAGAGGGGCCTTACGAACCAAACGTTAATGAGCGGGTGGACGGATTGGCGTTGGTAAACTGGGTAGCACAGCAGTCATGGTGCAAGAGCATTGGATTGTTTGGCGAGTCATATACTGCCCTTACGTGCTGGATCATAGCGGATGCCGTACCTGATAAAGTGAAAGGAATCTATGTGCACCACTATGGAGTGGACAGACATTTGTCGGCTTATAGTAACGGGTTGTTCCGCCAAGATATCCTGACTGCCTGGAGCATTGACAATGCAGTGGAGATACCACAGAAGCCTGAGCGTACTGACCCTCAACGCATCTATTTCGAACAGATGAAGTTTATGCCTCAGGTAGAGATGGACCGCCATTTCTTTGGTGTGGAGCTACCTTGGTATCGCGACTGGATCAGTCATACAGATTATACCGATCCCTACTGGCACCAAGGTGTGTGGGACATGCTTCGTAGCATTCCTGCCAAAATAAAGGTGCCGATGGTGGTTGTGGCTGGACACTTTGACCATCATCAGGAGGGTACCATCTTGGGATATAATCTGCTGAGTGATGCTACGAAGGAGAAGAGCAGACTTATCGTGGGGGCTTGGAACCACTCACATATCATCACACCGCAGATAGGAACGTTTGACCATGCTACGGACATTGACCTTACTACCGATCAGTTCCAGTGGTTTTATAACTTGCTGGTGAAGGAACAAGAGCCACAACCTGCAGTGGATGTTTATGCCATTGGGGAGGACAAGTGGCACCAGTTGAGGGAATGGCCTATGACGGATGGGGAGCAGCAGACTTACTATCTGAGTGCACAACCTGAGGGCAAGGGCTACCAACTAAGTAACCAACCTGTGAAACAAGGAATACTGTCTTATATCTACGATCCGCAAAACCCTGTAGAGTCAGTGGGTGGTGAAACGCTATTCAACTCGAGCACAAGACGTGGTAGTCAGAAACAGCCTGAGGTGGGTGATCGAAACGATGTGATTTCTTTCCTAACAGAGCCGCTGGAGACGCCAATGCTGTTGGCAGGCAAGGTGAAGGTGATACTTAACGTGAGCACAGATGTTGATGACACGGCGTTTAGCTATAAGATTTGCGAACAACTGAAAGATGGCAACACTTATAACATACGTACAGGCATTACAACATTAGGATTTCGTAATGCACCATTGGGCAGTAGGCAATCTTATACACCTGGAGAGGTTGTGGAGATAGAAGTGGAGGCATTACCGATATTGTGGCAACTGCAACCAGGTAGCCGTCTTAGGGTGGATATTTCTTCATCCGACTTCCCTCAGTACAGCATTCACAGTAATTATGCGGGTGTATGGTCAGAACAGACTAAAACGCGCATAGCACATCAACAGCTTTATTTGGGTGGTACTTATAATAGTCGTATTGAGATACCTATTATAAAATGATAATTTACCAGAGGAACAATAGTAGGAGTTTAGCTTTATTATATAATATGGTTTTCACTGTTTAGTGGTCTATTTTTAGTTAAAAAGTGTAATTTTTATGCTAAAGAGCATATTATTTGAAAAATTATGCTTATCTTTGCAGCGTCAAAATGATAATAGAGAGAGGAAAAAAGATTGTTTAACCAGTCTTTGGTGAGAGCAAAGACCTAAAGAAGGAGGTTAATATGACAAAGAATGCAAACACTATTTCAATGCTGAAATATAGCATTGATCGTTATCAAAGAATGGGTAATGGCGCAATGTGCCAAGTGTTGAAAAGCAAGCTGCAAAAGCTGCTAGCTCAGCAGACCAAGCTTGCTTGATTTTTTAAGAATGCAAATAACTAATAAATAAAAACGGAGGGCTGTGAAGCTCTCCGTTCTTTTTTATTCTTATGCTACCACCCTATGGGCACCCATTTATCCTTAGAGGGTAGGTTTGGCATTTATTTACTCAGCTTGAGGTTCTTCTTTTTCTTCGAAGTCAGTGTTTCCACTCTTAACGAGTATGTTGTACCAACTGATGAGCTTGCGGATATCGTTGGGGTGCACGCGGTCGCGATCAAAATCAGGAAGTACCTGCTCCAGATACTCAAACAACTCAGGGGTCTTGGCCTTCTTGAAATCTATAGCCACCTCAGCTCCCTGCTCTTTCTCCAACATATTCTTAAGCACTTGACGAAGAGATACATCTTCAGCATTGGTAAACATGGAGATATCACCTAAAGACACAATCTTGTCATTGCCATAGGCAGGTGCACGACGGCCATCGACCAATGACTCAACGATGAGCATATTTTTACCCTGTGAAACCAGCTTGTAAAGGCCGGGCTTACCTGAAATAGATAAAATAGTCTTCAACATAATTCTAATTCTTTATTTTAAACGGTGCGAAGATACACATTATTTTTGAGATAGCGTGTTAATTATTTCCAAAACCTGTGGGATAACAGGGGAATTTCCATCATTGACCACTACAAACTGACTGCGACTACGTTTCTCTTCATCGTCCATCTGCTGACGGATGCGCTCCTCAATGGCCTCACGAGTAGCACCATCACGCTGCATGGCACGAGCAATACGTACTTCCAAAGGGGCTGATACCATGATGACGCTATCCACCACATCGTCATAGCCCGCCTCAAAGAGAATAGCAGACTCGATAGCTACCATTTCGGTATGCTGCTCACTCACCCACCGCTTAAAGTAATCTTTTAATACGGGATGTATGATGCCGTTGACTTGCAGCACATGACTGGAAGAAGAAAATAAATAGCTTGCCAAAAGGGGTTTATTGAGGTCATTTCCCTGATAGACTTCAGGACCCACAAGTTCTATAAGCTGCTGACGTATACCAGGATGAACGGCACAGAGGCGCTTAGATTCTGCATCGCAATCAAAAACGGGTATGCCCATCGTTTGCAACACACTAGCCACCACGCTCTTGCCACTGCCTATTCCGCCAGTGATGCCTATCTTAATCGGCGTCATCTTTAGTGACATTTTCTATGAGGAAATCTATTTGTGCAGGATAAATACGTACTTGGCTCACACCATTTGGCTGCTTCTTGAGCTTTACCTGATATTTCTCGCCGTCAAGTTTGCTCAGTTCTTCGTAGCTCACTAATACATGAAAATCTTCGGGCTTGATGTCGAGATATTTACTCAGACCTACATGGAAGGTTACCTTCACCTTAGAAGGGAATGCTCGTAATGTCTTACCAGCTGGAAAGTTAACTCCTTCAATAGGCACCTCAACCGACTTCTCAGTATAGATATCTACAGGCAAAGCGAATTCCACTACATCGGGCACGAATTTTACACCCCTACCGCTCTCCAACTCGACCTGACGACGCAAAGTATCTTCTATCTGCGTCGCTTCAAAAGACTTGGTGTATGCCACTGTAATGGTATCAAGTACTCCCTGGGGAGCATATACTGTCACTTCTGCAGGGTTAAAGATTGTGTCGCTGATGTAGTACTGCTGACCAGGTGTCACCCTACCATGTAAGCGTACGGGCACTTTCTTAGACTTGCCCTCAGAATAGTAATAATCAATGGTATCAGGCTTAATAGCCGACACAGAAGTAGAATTAGCCAACTGAGCAGTAATGGCCTTACTATAGGCATTGCTTAATAGCGATACATGGTGACGACGATTAAGGTGTTCGGAAAAATCGATATTTATGGGATAGAAACGCTTGGTAAGTTGATAGTTGAGCAAAGTATTACCTTTATCTCGCAAAGTAACAACAAGATCACTTGGGAAGTCTGAAGTGATGACGATGTTCTCGGGTATATTCTTCAGTTTTAAGGGCACCTTCACCTCAATCTCATACTCACGGTCAAGTGTTTGTTCCAACCAGAACAAAGCGGCAATTATTAGAAAAAAGAGAAAGGTAAAGAACTCCCTGCTGTTTTTGCTGAGCAGGAAGTCCCTCATCTTACGTATAATATGCCAAAAACGCTCTTTCAAGGTTATTTACTTTGTCTGTGTACCATTGGCATCGGCAGCAGCAGCAAAGATAGAGTTCTTGTCAACATGTACATTAACGTTGCGATCGATGGTAAGTACCACGTCATTGTCGCTAATCTCCTTGATAACTCCATGGATGCCACCAGCTGTAATAACAGACTGGCCCACCTGCAGTGACCTGCGGAACTGAGCTATTTCTTTCTGTTTCTTGTTTTGCGGACGGATCATAAAAAAGTACATGATGACGAACATCAGGATTAGCATGATCCACATCATAGATGAGTCCATTCCAGCTGCGGGAGCTTGTAACATTACATTCATATTCACTACTTATTTGATTAAAAACTTAATTCTTAGTTATTTTTCCTTCTTTGCGGAGTTTCTTAACAATACCATCCAAAGTGCCATTAACAAACGAGCCACTTTTAGGGGTGCTATAGTATTTGGCTATCTCTACATACTCATTGAGCGACACACTGACAGGAATATTAGAGAAACTCAGGATTTCTGCCAGAGCCACCTGCATGATCACTACATCCATAAATGCCACACGGTTGATGTCCCAGTTGCGAGTGTTGTCACTCACCAAACGACGATATTCATCGCAATTAAGCACCGATCGACGCAAGAGGCGCACAGCAAAGGTGCGGTCTTCTTCATCCTTAAATTCTGGAAGCAACTCCTGATTAACGCCTTCCTTGTCATTGAAGCGATTGATTGTTTTCAGCACAAAGGTATCAACAATCTCCTTATCATCGTTCCAATAAAGACTCATCTCTTCAAGCAAGTCTTCCAACTCAATATTCTTGTTGATAAAAGATTTATAGAGCGTACGCCAAAATTCACGGTCTTCAACATATGAAGTCTCTGCTTTGGCCATGTATTCCTTATATATTTCAGAATTCTGAATCTTATCCAAAAGTTGCTTGGTGAACTCCTCGTGGTCGGTCAACCACGAACGTTTCTGTCGCTCCTGATATTCTAACAACATCTTGTTGTCCTTCAGTTGGGCAATGAATTTATTGGAAACGAATCGCATGTTGGGGTGTAAATCATCTGCTGTAGCCAGTTTTTTGAACTTGGCATTCTCGATGCGCCTCGATGCACATTCGGTGATATCCACCATGAGCAGCAATAAATAGTTATAAAGGTCATAGGCTTTAGAGAGACTGAAAAGTAACTCTTTTTCAGCAGCATCCAGATTATTGCTGCCGTTCTGATAGTAGGCATACACAATCTGAATAATCTTCAATCGGATAAGAACTCTGTTTATCATATAAAAAAAGTTTTTGCAAAGGTAGGTATTTTTTTTAATCGTTTCCACACAAACTCTATTTTTTTCTTGGATAGAAGAAAAAAAATAACCAACTTTGGGGTGTTATTATGAATAGTCATACTAAAACTAGATAATATGGAAGATTACAAGAAAAAAAGTGCTGTTGAGAACGGCGAAAAGGAGATTGTTTATTCACAATCTGTTAAGGCCGGCAAGAGAATTTACTACATGGACGTAAAGAAAAGTCGTAAGGATGAGCTGTTTCTCGCTATTACCGAGAGTAAGAAAATAGTTACTGGTGAAGGTGATGATATGCAGGTAAGTTACGAGAAGCATAAAATATTTTTATATAAGGAGGACTTTGACAAATTCTGCAACAGTTTGAATGAGGCGGTGGCTTTCATCAAGGAACGCCAGCCATACGAGGCTCCTGCTCCTGCACAAGAAGAAGTAACAGAAGAAACCCCTGAAACGGATAATGAAGCTTCTGCTTTAGATGAACCATTAAAAATTGACATCGATTTTTAAGCAGATATTTTGAGAATTCATAAAAGAGTTGTACCTTTGCACCGCTTTTTTGCAATCATTGTGTGTTTTGACACGCACCGTGTGATGGTGAATTAAGCAAAATAACTTAATTTTAGAGTAACACATTAATTATTAGAGATGAAAAGTTTTGATTTAACTGGTTCTTTAAGAACTATTGCTGAGCGCTCTTCTGAACAGCAGAAGGCATTAAAGGCTATGCGTAGAGAAGACATGATTCCATGCGTACTCTATGGTGGTGAGAAAAATGTTAACTTCAGTGTAAAGGCTACTGACGTTCGCAAGTTGGTGTACACTCCTGACATTCACTATGTGAACCTGACTATCGACGGTGAAGCTTATACCGCTATCGTTCGTGAGTTGCAGTTCCACCCTGTTAAGGATAATATACTGCACATCGACTTCCTTGAAATCAACGACAAGAAGCCTATCGTTATGGAGGTACCTTTGAAATTGCAAGGTTTGGCAGTAGGTGTGAAAGCCGGTGGTAAGATGCGTCAGTTGATGCGCACCTTAAAGGTAAAGGCTCTTTATACCAATATCCCAGAAATCCTGACCGTTGACGTAACTGACATGGGTCTGGGCAAGGCAAAGAAGATTGCTGACCTGAGCTACGAGAACCTCGAGCTGATCAATCCTAAGTCTGCTGTTGTATGCATGGTTGCTGCAACTCGTCAGTCAAAGGATGCTGCAGCTGCTCAGTAATTACTGAACAGGACCTATAGGACTAACATTGCGGATTGGCGCACCACCCTACGTGAGGCTTCAATCCGCTTGTTTCTTTTTAACAATGTGTAGTTGTTTTCGTCTACTTGGCTTTGGCAAACGCGCAGGGCATGATGCAACCTACAAT
>JAEEOD010000392.1 GCA_016284115.1 Bacteroidaceae bacterium | reverse complement strand
AATGATGATAATATACTGTCCATTAGCTCCATCTGCACGGAAAGCATTATGACGGCAACGCCACATCTGGTAGCCATAGCCCTGTACCCAGTCACTATTCTCTTTTGTCAAACCAATCTTTTCAGCATCCTGTGGCTTCACACCCGAAGGCACACATGGCACCTGAGGTTTCTGCATCTCTGCCACATAGTCGGCTGGTAACACTTGCTTACCGTTCCACTTGCCACCCTGAAGAATGAGTTGACCCATCTTTGCCAAGTCTTCAGTCTTGAGATAAAGACCCCAACCACCAGTGTTGATACCCTGTGGACTCTCGTCCCACTGAGGCTTGTCAATATTCAACGGCTCGAACAAACGTGTATTGAGGTAATCCACCACCTTCTCGCCAGTAACCTGCTGTACAATAGCAGAAAGCATATAAGTACCAAGACTGTTATAACAATAGAATGTACCAGGCTGATGATCCACAGGATAAGCCAAGAAAGCTTTAATCCAGTCTCCATCCTCAGCATTGCGAACAATACGTGTTGGATCGGTGTCATGGCCACAGTTCATTGTCAATAAATCGCGCACAGTGATAGCCTTCAAGTTGTCACTCTGTTCTGCTGGCAACTTGTCTGGGAAGAAACTCACCAGCTTATCAGTCAGTTTGAGTTTACCCTCTGAGATAGCCAAACCTACAGCAGCAGAAGTGAAGGTCTTGCTAACAGAATGGAGCACATGAGGCTTGCTTTCCTCACCTTCGCTTAACCATTTCTGGTAAATTACGTTACCATGTTGTACCACCATGATGCTGTGCAAATCTTGCTTTGCCTCCTCTACACCTTTGAGATAATTGTCCATTGCTGAAGATACAGCAGCAGTCGTTTCAACTCGTGGCAGGTCTATGATTTCAACAGCCTCCTGCTTGCTGCCGCTCTTGCATGCTGTCAATGCTAATAACAACATACCGGCAAAAAGTAGTTTCTTTTTCATTGCTTTTAATATTTAATGATTGTAATACCACAAAATTATAACATTGTTTGCAATTCTCAATAAAAATAACGAAAATTGCACATTATTTAATTAAAAAGACTACGAATATGAGAATTAAACAACTCTTTGTATCAATCTTGGCTATCGCGGCCATACAACTTTTTAACCCCGTTAAGGCTTGTACCAATTTGATAGTAGGGAAAGCCGCTTCTGTTGACGGCTCAGTTATTTGCACCTATAATTGTGATGGATATGGTTTTGCTGGTTCCATGAGCCGTACACCTGGTGGGAGACATGAACCAGGAGAAAAGATTGCCATACGTGGTTGGGGCAATAACGGGCAGGTAAGAGGATACATAGATCAAGTGGAATATACTTACGATGTGATAGGTTATATCAATGAAAAGCAAGTGAGCATCGTTGAAACCACCTTTGATGGTCGTTTGGAACTGCAAAACCCAGAAGGTCTATTGAACTATGATACCATGATGCAATTAGGGCTGGAACGCTCAGCAACGGCGCGTGAAGCCATTATTATCATGACCGACCTATTGCAAGAATATGGCTATAATAGTACTGGTGAGACCATAACCGTATGCGACAAGAACGAGGCATGGATATTGGAAATCATGGGCAAGGGTCCTGGACGTAAAGGAGCCGTTTGGGTGGCTATTCGCATTCCTGACGATTGCATCAGTGCTCATGCCAACATCTCCCGCATTCGCCAGTTCCCATTAAAGGACCCAAAGAACTGCCTTTACTCTAAGGATGTGATCTCTTTTGCCCGTGAAAAAGGCTATTATTCAGGAAAGGATGAAGACTTTAGTTTCCGTGACGCATACTGTCCATTGACTTTTGAGAATGTACGTTATGCTGATGCTCGTGTATGGAGTTTTTTCCGCCATCATGTGGCCGATGTGGCTGAGATGGATCAATACTTACCATATATCAATGGTCAGTTTGATGTATGTGACCATCTGCCTCTTTATATCAAACCCGCACAAAAGGTTTCCGTTCGCGATATCATGAACGACATGCGAGACCATTATGAAGGCACTCCTTTGGATATGACAATTGACATGAGTGCCGGTCCTTGGAGTTCTCCATACCGTCCATTGCCTATGAACTGGGAACTGAATGGCAAAAAGTATTTCCGTGAACGTGCTATTGGCACACCACAATCTGGTTTCACATTGGTTTCACAATTGCGTAGTTGGTTACCCGATGATGTTGGTGGTATCATGTATTTCAATTGTGATGATGCTAACATGATTGCCTATGTACCAGTGTATTGTGGCGTTAAGGAAGTACCTGAAGCTTTCCGTAGAGAGAACAACCAGAGCAATGTTTATAGCGAGAAGAGTGCTTTCTGGGTAAACAATGTAGTAGCTAACATGATTTACCCACGTTATAGCGTAATGATTGGTGACCTTCGCGATGCACAAAAAGAGTTGGAAGATTTCTATGCAGCTGACCAAGAACAAGTGTTGAAAGATGTAGAGAATCTCACTAAACGTGAAAAGGCAACCTATCTTACCAATAAGACTGCTACTTACACCAAACAAATGATGGAACGTTGGGACAAGTTGTTCAGGCTGATTGCTGTGAAACATAATGACCAGATCATGAAGCCATCGGAGAATGGTGTAGTAATACAAGGCCAACGCTCTACTCCTGGCTATGACCAAATGTTCCGCGAAGCCATCGGTAAGAGCACAGGTGACAGATATGTGATGCCAGAGGATGCAAAGGACATCATTTCGCTTTAAAAAAGACCATTTCTAACGCTAATCATTGCTATCTCTCGACGGAGGCATTCCCAAGGGTCGTCGCAATATCTCCCATGGGTCGTCGGAAGGCTTCCCATGAGTCATCGCAGTATCTTCTATACCCCCATAGGAGATACTGCGACGGATGATAGCAGATATTGGAACGCCCCATAGCAAATACCACGTCAGTTTTAGGGAGGCACTAGGATGAGAAATAGCGATGATTAATGCCCCATTCTCACTTATTATCTAAAAAAGTTTGTATATTTGCAGCCGAATATGGATAGGATGTTTAGAGATAGTGTTCTGGTAACAGGGGCAAGCGGTTTTATCGGCAGCTTTATCGTGGAAGAAGCCTTGCAAAGAGGATTCACCACGTGGGCTGGTGTACGCAAAAGTAGTAGCAGGGAGTACCTTCAACAGCCAGATATCTATTTTATCGACCTTGATTATGCCTATCCAGACATCTTACAACAACAGTTGAAGACACATGCTTCTGAGCATGGTGCCTTTACTTACATAGTTCACTGTGCTGGTGTAACCAAATGTGCCAACAAACATGACTTCGAGCGAGTGAACTACCAACAGACTAAGAATCTGATTGATGCCTTAATTGCAACAGGACAAATACCTAAACTGTTTGTGTTTATTAGTACGCTTAGCATATTCGGTCCCATTCATGAAACAGACTATCAACCCATTACAGAGCATGATAAGCCTCAACCTAACACAGCTTACGGCATTAGCAAGCTCAAGGCCGAACAATATCTGCAAGGGTTAAAAGACTTTCCCTACCTTATTTTTCGACCTACAGGAGTGTATGGTCCCCGAGAAAAAGACTACTTTATGATGGCTAAATCCATCCAACAACATGTGGACTTTTCTGTGGGCTACAAACGCCAAGACATCACTTTCGTGTATGTGAAAGATGTTGTTCAGGCTGTTTTCTTGGGCATTGAAAATGGTGTCAGTCATAGAGCTTTCTTCCTTAGTGACGGACAAGTTTACCAGAGCAGAACCTTCTCGAACCTTATCATCAGAGAGCTGAAGGCTACAAAAGTGCTTCGTATCTGTGCACCGCTATGGGTGCTGAAGATGGTATCAGTCATTTCAGAACAGTGGGCAAGGCTACGCCACACCACCAGTACACTTAATACCGATAAATATAGAATCATGAAACAACGCAATTGGCGTTGCGATATTACTCCTGCCGTTAACGAACTGGATTATCATCCTAAGTATCAACTTGACAAGGGAGTAAAAGAGACCATTGCATGGTATAAGGAGGCAGGATGGTTATAATAGACTGGTTTGATAAGATTGGACCCAGTAAGGGAGAATACCTGATAGAAAAAGCAGCGATGATTTATACCCTGCTTACCTCTATCGCTATCGTTGTGCTCTTTGGCCAAATGGACCATCCGATGAAGATGCTGATGGAAAGACTGTTGATTGTGATGGTTACTATCATTCTTATTTTCATCTACAAAAAGTACCCATGCAAGGCCACTGCTTTCTTGCGTGTAGGTTTCCAGTTGTCTTTACTAAGTTATTGGTATCCTGACACCTACGAGTTCAATCGCTTGCTACCCAACCTCGATCATCTGTTTGCTGAAGCAGAGCAAACTATCATTGGCAGCCAGCCAGCTTATTGGTTTCAGCGAGACTATCCACAATTGTGGATTAGCGAACCTCTGAATATGGGTTATGTCGCTTATTATCCACTAATTGCTGCCATTGTATGTTGGCATTTTATCATGCGCTACGATTTGTTTGAGAAGATAGCTTTCGTGATAGCTTCATCTTTCTTTCTCTACTATATTATTTATATGGTATTACCAGTGGCAGGACCTCAGTTCTATTTTCCAGCCATAGGAGATGAGAATGTATTGGCAGGCGTTTTCCCAGCTTTGGGTGATTATTTCAATTTGCACCCTGAGTTATTGCCAGGAGCAGAACATGGACAAGGTTTCTTTTACAGCTTAGTTGAAGGCTCCCAAGCAGTTGGAGAAAGACCAACAGCCGCTTTCCCAAGTTCACATGTGGGTATTTCTACTATTATTATACTAATGGGATGGCGTAGCAGTAAGAAATTGGCCCTCTGCATGTTGCCATTCTATATCTTACTATGTATCGCCACAGTGTATATTCAGGCACACTATGTGATAGATGTCTTTGCCGGATGGGCATCAGGATACTTGTTGTATCTTTTTACATGTTGGTTATTCAGAAAACTTGTGAAAGGTGAGAGCAAAATCAAGTTTGCTTGAATCATGTCGAACCGGAGCCTAGTTTATGTAAAGCAGCTTAAGTCTAAGCTATCGAAAATCCGAAATAAGTCTTCCTTCGTCTCTGCACGTAACATCGCAATGCGTGTTTCACGAAAATTAGGAATACCCTTGAACAACGGACTAGCGGCAATGTGGCGCCTTACATGCAAAATACCCCTTCGCTCATCCAATAGATGTACACTATCTAATACCTCTTGCCTCAGTACATTCAGTCGCCACTCCGCACTGAGAGGAGGTAATAGTTCGCCAGTTTGAAGGTAGTGTTTTACCTCCTTAAATATCCAAGGTCTGCCAAATGATGCACGACCAATCATCAAAGCATCCACACCATACTTGTCAAAGCACTCCTTGGCACGTTCGGGGGTAGTGATATCTCCATTGCCAATAATCGGTATATGGATACGAGGGTTCTCCTTCACCTTGCCTATCAACGTCCAATCGGCCTCACCAGTGTACATCTGAGCGCGTGTCCTGCCATGAATGGTTAAGGCAGCGATACCACAATCCTGCAATTGTTCTGCCAATTCCACAATAATCTTGTTGTTTTCATCCCAACCCAAACGGGTTTTCACTGTCACAGGCAATTGCACGGCATTCACCACAGCACGCGTAATTTCCAACATCTTGGGGATGTCACGAAGCAAGCCAGCCCCAGCTCCCTTGCCTGCCACTTTCTTCACCGGACAACCAAAGTTGAGGTCAATCACATCAGGATGTGCTTTTTCCACCATGCGGGCAGCTTCCACCATCGCATCGGTATTCTTACCATAAATCTGAATGGCCACAGGACGCTCTTCGTCACTGATGTTCAGTTTGCGCATCGTGCTGTTTACAGAACGCACCAAGGCATCGCTCGACACAAATTCGGTATAAACCATATCTGCGCCAAAACGCTTGCACATCAGTCGGAAGGCAGGATCAGTAACATCCTCCATCGGTGCCAGAAACACAGGGTATTCCCCTAAATCCAGATTAGCGATTTTCATCTATCAACAAGAATCGATAACCATCAAAGCATCATTATTATCAATTTTTTGCAAAGATAAAGAAAAAACACTAACTTCGCACACTCAAATGTCACTAAGCTATGAAATATAACATCAATGACTTTGAAATTATGGCACCTGTTGGGTCAAGAGACTCACTACAGGCAGCCATTCAGGCAGGAGCCAACTCTGTTTATTTCGGAGTGGGACAACTCAATATGCGCTCTCATTCCGCCAATCCGTTTACCATAGCCGACTTACACGAGATAGCAGCAATCTGCAACGAGCATAATATCAAGAGTTACCTGACGGTCAACACCATAGTCTATGATAATGACATGGAACAAATGCATACCATTGTGGATGCCGCCAAGGAAGCAGGCATCAGCGCAGTGATTGCCATGGATATCTCTGTACTGACATACGCTCGAAGCATCGGACAAGAAGTGCATCTGAGTACCCAGCTGAACATCAGCAATGTAGAAGCGCTGAAATTCTATGCCCAGTTTGCCGACGTGGTGGTTTTAGCACGTGAGCTAAACTTAGAGCAAGTGGCAAAAATACATCGTCACATTGAGGAAGAGAACATCTGCGGACCAAGTGGTCAGCAAGTTCGCATCGAGATGTTCTGCCATGGGGCCCTTTGTATGGCTGTTTCTGGCAAATGCTATCTCTCTTTACAAGAAGAGAACAAATCGGCCAACAGAGGCGAATGCCGTCAAATATGCAGAAGAGGTTATATAGTGACAGACAAAGATACTGGCGATGAACTCCAAATTGACAATAAGTACATCATGTCGCCCAAGGACTTGAAGACCATCCATTTTATCAACAAGATGATGGATGCTGGCGTCAGGGTGTTTAAAATAGAAGGCAGGGCAAGAGGACCAGAGTATGTACGCATCGTAGCCGAATGCTACCGAGAAGCCATTGAAAGTGTGATTGACGGCACCTATTCTGACGAAAAGATTAAAGCATGGGATGAAAGACTAAGTACAGTATTCAATCGTGGTTTCTGGAATGGCTACTATTTAGGCCAACGCCTGGGGGAATGGACACACACCTACGGCTCTGCGGCTACCGAGCGTAAAATCTATGTAGGCAAGGGCATCAAATACTTCAATAACATAGGAGTGGCAGAGTTTCTTTGCGAAGCCGCCGAACTGAATGTAGGCGACAAAGTGCTGATTACAGGACCAACTACGGGTGCCATCTTCCTTACTTTGGAAGAAGCAAGAGTCAGCCTCAAGCCTGTGCAGACCGTACATAAAGGCGACCATTTCTCTCTGAAAGTTGAGAAGATACGTCCCTCCGACAAGCTGTTTAAGTTGGTGAGCACTCATGAAATGTTACAATTCAAAGGATTAGAGTCATGAGTAAATACATCTATGAGTTGGAAATGAAGGTACGCGATTACGAATGCGATCTGCAAGGTATTGTCAACAACGCCAACTACCAGCATTACTTAGAGCATACCCGACATGAGTTCTTGCTGACTACAGGGGTGAGCTTTGCAGATCTCCATCAACGAGGCATCGATGTAGTGGTGTCAAAAATTACGATGACATTTAAGGTTCCTCTGCGTAGTGGGGACGAGTTTATTAGTAAACTCTACTTGCAACGAGACGGAATTAGATTTGTATTCTACCAAGATATCTTTAGGAAAAACGACAACAAACTATGTCTGCGAGGGGTAGTAGATGCCGTCTGTTTGGAGAACGGCGTATTGACAAGAGGTGAAATGTTTGACGAAATATTTGCCAATTATTTATAAACTAAAAAACTTTCATAACAATGACCAATGACGAAAAGGCTTGTGCCATTGCCTTGACACTTTGTGAAGGTATCGGCCACATCAATGCCAAACGTTTGATAGAAGAATTGGGCAGTGCTTCTGCCGTGTTTGAAAACCGTCTACGCTTACGTGAACTGATACCTGATGTTAGTCAGCGTTTAGTGGACTTACTAGATTGTCCTGATGCCTTTAAAAGGGCAGAAAAGGAGTTAGCTTATATCGAAAAGAATCAAATTACTTGCCTCACCATAAAAGATCAGGACTATCCATCCCGCCTTAGGGAATGTGAAGATGCCCCACTCGTACTATATTTCAAAGGCAATGCCAACATGAATAGCCTACATGTGGTATCCATGGTGGGTACCCGTATGGCGACGCCCTATGGTAAACAGTTTTGTGACGATTTTATCAAAGACTTAGCTTCCTTATGTCCTGATGTTATAATAGTAAGTGGCTTAGCTTACGGCATTGACATCCATTCCCATCGAGCTGCCCTTGCCAACCATCTTCCTACTATCGGTGTTTTGGCGCATGGTTTAGATAGAATCTACCCCTACCATCATAGTCAAACCGCAACTGAGATGCTATCCAACGGTGGTTTACTCACTGAGTACCTGCCAGGAACAAATCCCGATGCCTATAATTTCGTATCGAGAAATCGTATCGTAGCAGGAATGGCAGATGCAACGATTGTAGTGGAATCCGCAATAAAAGGTGGCTCACTGATAACTGCCTCGTTAGCAAATACCTATAATAGAGACTGCTTTGCCGTACCAGGAAGAATAAATGATGAGAAGTCAAAAGGGTGCAACTATCTTATCAGAGACAATAAAGCTTCTTTGATTACCAATACCGAAGACTTTATCAATGCTATGGGATGGCAAAGGCCCTCCACCAAGCCTGAAGCCATCCAACGGAATCTGTTTGTTGACCTTACTGATGAAGAAACATTGGTGGTCAATCTCCTGCTACAAAGAGGCGACTTGCACATCAATTCACTGACTGTCGAAGCTAATATGCCAATACATAAGCTAACATCTCTGCTTTTCAACTTAGAAATGAAAGGTGTCGTAAAAGCATTGGTAGGTGGTGTTTACCATCTACTAGCCTAACATAGTATAAATGTTTATCATATGCAGCTATTATTCCCTAAAGTTTTATTACTTTTGCAGCATAAAAGATAAAATCAAGATATGAAGAAGATTATACCCGACATCATTGCCATACTGATATTTGCTGTTATCTCATTCGTTTATTTCTATCCTGCCGACATCGAGGGAAGGATTCTTTTCCAACACGACACCACGGCAGGAGCTGCAGCTGGTCATGAAGCTAAGGAGTATTTCGAACGTACAGGTGAGCGTACCCGATGGACCAACTCTATGTTTGGCGGTATGCCTACCTATCAGATATCGCCTTCTTACGATTCTACTGATACGCTGAAGCAAGTAAGCAATATCTATGAACTATGGTTACCTGAGTATGTACGCCTGGCCTTCATCATGTTGTTGGGCTTTTACATTCTACTTCGTGCTTTCGGTATGTCACCTTGGCTTTCAGCATTAGGAGGCATCTTTTGGGGATTCTCTTCCTATTTTTCCATTCTCATAGCCGCAGGACATCTATGGAAATTCGTAACTTTAGCTTACATTCCACCCACGATAGCCGGAATGGTTTGGGCATATCGAGGCAAAATCTGGCAAGGAGGTATTGTCTTCGCCCTGTTTGTGGCCTTTCAAATACTCTCCAACCATGTACAAATGAGCTATTACTTCCTATTCGTGATGCTTTTTATGGTTATTGCCTTTGGCATAGAGGCCTATCGCAACAAGACGATGCCCCAATTTCTAAAAGCCTCAGCAGTATTGGTGGTGGCAGGGTTAGTGGGTGTTGCCATCAACCTCAGTAATCTGTACCACACCTATACTTATAGTAAGGAAACCATGCGTGGCAAGAGTGAACTGACACAACATCCTTCGGCAGGCTCTTCTGCTACAGGTGGGTTAGACAAGGAATACATCACCCAATGGAGTTATGGGATGGATGAAACGCTTACGTTGTTAGTACCCAACTTCAAGGGAGGTGCTTCAGTATCCATCAATCAAAGCGAGACTGCCATGACCAAGGCTAATCCAAGGTATAGCAGCTTATATGGCGCCTTGTCGCAGTATTTTGGTACCCAACCAGGCACTTCTGGTCCTGTATATGTGGGTGCCTTCGTGCTCTTCCTCTTCCTTATAGGTTGTTTTATCGTTAAAGGACCGATGAAATGGGCACTTTTAGGAGCTACCATCTTCTCTATTATGCTCTCATGGGGTAAGAACTTCATGCCCGTCACAGATTTCTTCATCGATTATGTGCCGATGTATAATAAGTTTCGTGCAGTATCGTCTATCCTTGTTATAGCCGAGTTTACTATTCCTTTGCTGGCAATGTTATCGTTGAAGAAGCTCATTGATCAACCCTCGTTGCTGAAGCCAAAATCACCTGCTTTCATAGTAAGTTTGTTACTGACAGCTGGATTAAGTCTGCTTATTTGGTTGTCCCCTGGCACTTTTAACAACTTCATCCCTGCTCAAGAAGCACAAATGTTACAAAGTGCAGTTGACCAAGGCGGTATCCCTGCCA
>JAEEOD010000391.1 GCA_016284115.1 Bacteroidaceae bacterium | reverse complement strand
ACAGCGAGTGCACCAGTAGGAGCATTAGCTACTTTATCAGCAGGGCCAAACTGGGTGAAATACAAATTATGGTTGAGTACCTGACCTGCATTATTGAATATTGCTCCTGATGATTGCTTTACAATCTCTTCGAGTAATAAGCCCTCCAATCCACTGCCAGGCAGCAACTTGTTCAAGTTATCGACATACGCCTGCAAGTGCTTTCCATGATGGAACTCCAATGTCTTGGAGCTAATTACTGGCTCTAAAGCCTCCTTACTATAAGGTAAATCAATCAGTGTAAACATATTTCTAAATATTTTTAATTATCGGTGTGAAGGTAATTTTTAATTGTCCGCTGCAAGCCTTCTTTAGCTGGGACTGGCATTTGCTCGATACCCAGCGCTGCCTTGAGCTTGGCATTGCTTGCTACATAATTCTCTGTGAGTTTTCGAAACCTATCAGGATTGAGTGGAAGATGTAACCAACCACCAACCTTGGCAAGTCCATTCATCAAACCTTTTGGTAAGTGCCAGATATGGGCTTTCTTGTCCAATATCCCACAGATAATCTCTATCAGCTCATTGGTGGATATCGCCTCATCATCTGACATGTTGTAAATACCACTGGCTACAGGTTTGGTAAGTAAGGCATTTACCACGAAACTGAGGTTATCGGAAGTATAGGTACGTCTGTTTTCAAAGCTCCCCAATGGCCATGGAATACCTTTGCGAATCACATTATATAGTAAGTTGAGATTACCTTTGTTACCAGGACCATGTATCATGCAAGGACGCAAGATATATACTTCTTTACCCTTGGCCTCCCAATCTGCTCGTTTAGAGAGAATATAATTCTCTGCTGCTAACTTGCTCTCCCCATAGGGTCCTTTAGGGGATGGCACTACATCTTCTGTCTGCACATCGCTTTCTACCTTATCTGCTGCAGCCTTAACGGTACTGAAGAAGATGAACTCCTTAATATCTGATGCTAAGAAGAAATCAAATATCTTTTGTGTCAGTCCTAGGTTAACATCTAGAAACTCCTGTGCTAACGTCTGATTCTTTATATCATGGGCAATAGCAGCCAAATGAATGATGGCATGCAACTTTAAGGCTGCCAAATCATTCAAGGCTGTCCAATCAAAGGTATGCTCTATTCCGTCTTTTTCTGGCGATATTATGTCTAATCCATAGACTGTATGAACGGACTTAAATGCTTCAACAAGGTTTGAACCGACGAAACCATGAACGCCTGAAATCAAAATATTCAACATAACCCTCTCTATTATGATGTTTTTGGCTCAACAGGTTGGCAATGACGAAACGCCTACCCGGCAAGATAATAATCTTTGAACCACTCGGCAAACTTCCTCAAGCCTTCGCGGAGGGTAATCTTGGGGGTAAAGCCAAAGTCACGTTCTAAGGCGGTGGCATCGGCATAGGTGGTGGGTACATCACCTGGCTGCATGGGCACCAACTGCTTGTGGGCATCGAAGTCATAGTCTGCTGGCAAGACGCCTGCCCTGACCAGCTCTTCTTGCAGAATGTTGACAAAGTCTAACAGGTTCTCGGGCTGGCCACCTCCGATGTTATATACCTTATATGGGGGTATGGGGAGCCCATCGGGGCCAATTTCCTTGGCAGGGGCTTTAGCCATGACTCTTGCAATGCCTTCTACAATGTCATCGACGTAGGTAAAGTCTCGGCGGCAATTGCCATAGTTGTAGATCTGGATGGTGTCGCCTTTCAACAGCTTGTTGGTGAAGCCAAAGTAGGCCATGTCGGGTCGTCCGGCTGGGCCATAGACAGTGAAGAACCTGAGGCCGGTGCTGGGGATGTTGTAGAGCTTGCTGTAGCAGTGGGCCATGAGTTCGTTGCTCTTTTTAGTGGCTGCATAGAGGCTTACAGGGTTGTCGACTCTGTCGTCGGTGCTGAAGGGGACTTTCTTGTTGCCGCCATATACGGAGCTGCTGCTGGCATAAACCAGGTGTTGGACACCTTGGTAGGATACCCCTCTGTCACTGCGTGACACCTCCCCTAGATCAGGGGAGGAGTTATTTGAATTCCTACATGCTTCGAGGATGTTGTAGAAGCCGATGATATTGCTCTCGATATAGACATCGGGATTGTCGATGCTGTAGCGTACGCCTGCCTGTGCGGCGAGGTTGACCACCAAATCGAACTGGTAGTGGGCAAAGAGTTGATCTACTAAGGCTTTATCTGCGATAGAGCCCTTTACAAAGGTATAATTAATAGTTTGGGGCTTGGCAGCTTCAATCACACTGAGACGATAGTCCTTCAAAGAAGGGTCGTAGTAGTTGTTGAGGTTGTCAAGTCCAACAATTGTAGCATTTGGGTATTCTTTAAAGAGCCGTAAGACAAGGTTGGCTCCTATGAAACCAGCGCTGCCGGTAACAAGGATCTTCATAAATGGTTATAAAAAGGACTTGGAAGGCAAAGGCCAGACTAAACCAAACTAAACCAGACTCCTTCCAAGCGTATAGTAATAGTAATAGTAAACAAAATGAATGTGGCAGCTAACGCCAAATGGCTGCTGAATATCAGACAGCCTATAAAACGATTGCTTCTTTAATGGTATTAACGATGTACTTCACATCAGCTTCGGTTACACAAGGGCCTGTAGGCAAGCAGATACCTGCCTTGAAAATGGATTCTGAAACACCATTTAGGTAGGCTGGAGCATGCTTGTAAACAGGCTGCTTGTGCATGGGTTTCCATACCGGACGTGACTCTATGCCTGCATTATCCAAATACACACGCAATGCCTCTACATTGTCATTGGGCTGACAATCGGTAGTGGCTGATTCTGCCATGTGGATAACACCTGCTGCACCACCTACAGCACCCTTTACAATGACCTTATAAGCATTCTCCTGCTCTAAGATCTGGAGGGATGGATCTAACGTGATGGTGCTTAACCAGTAGTTGGAATCATATTCGCCTGTTGTAGGCTGAGCATGTACGGTGATTCCTTTGACATTGGCCAACATTTCCTCGTAGAGCCACTGTACATACTGATGATGCTTGATGTGTTCATCGACAATTGTCATCTGTCCACGACCGATACCTGCACAGATATTACTCAGGCGGTAGTTATAGCCTATCTTCTCGTGCTGGTAGTAAGGATAGCTCTCACGGTACTGGGTGGCATACATCATGATTTCGCGCCACTCATCGTCGTTGGAAGTAATCAGTGCACCACCACCAGAGGTAGTGATCATCTTGTTGCCATTGAAAGAGAGTACACCATACTTGCCGAATGTGCCCAGCACCTGACCATTGTAACGGGAACCAAAGCCTTCGGCTGCATCTTCAATCACTGGGATATCGTATTTGCCTGCTATCTCTAAGATGCGGTTGATCTGGTAAGGCATGCCGTAGAGTGCCACTGGCATGATGGCTTTTGGCTTCTTGCCGGTCTTGGCAATTCTATCTTTGATAGCTTCTTCCAACAGCTCAGGATCCATATTCCAAGTATCAGCTTCAGAATCGATGAATACTGGCGTGGCGCCAAGATATGTGACGGGATGAGAGGATGCACAGAAAGTGAAGCTTTGCACTAGCACTTCATCGCCCGGACCAACGCCGCAGGCTATTAATGCCAAATGCACGGCTGCTGTACCTGAAGATAATGCTACCACACGCTTTTCCTC
>JAEEOD010000390.1 GCA_016284115.1 Bacteroidaceae bacterium | reverse complement strand
AGTGCTCAACTTCTTTAGGAGTTAAGGAGTTGAAGGAGTTATCGCTACGCTTAGGAGTTAAGCCGTTACCTTGCAAATGAGATTCCCGCCAGCCTGAGTATCGGCTTAACTACTTAACTACTGACTACTTAACTACTTCAGAAACTTAACTACTTCAGAAACTTGAGTCAATAATACATGTCGCTGTTCGAAGCTAACAGGTCGTAGCGGATGTCATCCTCAAGTACGGAGACACCAATCTTCCTTGACTCTGACGAAGCAGATTGAGTCGATGCCGTGATGGGACGAGGACGAACAGGCTTGTGTACATCGGTGGTTTGATAGATGGTGTCACGCACCACTTCACGGACAAAAACGGTGTCAGTCGTGGAGCTGACTTGGGCGGTGAAGCCTTGTGATGCCTGTTTCGTGGTGGCTGAAGAGATAAAGTACCCCAAAAAGAAACTCACGAGACAGGCGGCAGGAATGGCTATGTACCAAGCCGTGCGATGGCGCGATTTCCATGGGCGCACCTTTACCTGACGTGTGTCTTCTTCCCGAATGCGAAGTGCAACAGCAATGATGTCTTCATTGCTCATGTTCTCTGGTTGTTGTGGATGTGTGGTCATATACTTGCAAGTTTTTGGCGTATCATATTCATTGTTCTATGGATTCTCATTCTCACGGTTCCTTCCGTCAAATGCTCAATCTGAGCGATTTGGGGAATGGTAAGCCCTTCTTCGTAATGGAGGGAGAAGAGCAGATGGAGCGGCGGTGGCAGCGATGAGAGCACTTTTCTAACGGCATCCATCTGTTGCTCCTGCGTCAGTCTCACTTCCACATCTTCCTCGCTGAAAGGTTCATCATCAAGCGTGGCAAGAAAGGCAGTCACATGCTCATTGTGCCGGTAGGTGTTCTTGCAGAGATTGTAGGCGATTGTGAAGAGCCATGTAGCCACGTTGCTTCCCTCCGCATAAGTATCTCTTGCCTCATACATCCGCATAAAAACATCATGTGTGAAATCCGATGCCATTTCATCATCGCCGCCGAGTTGTCGGAAGAAGAAACTCTGTAACCGTCGGGCATACCGACGGTACAGTTCTTCAAATGCCGACTCGCTGTCGCGTGCCACGCGCTGCATCAATTCTTCATCGGTCATTTTCCGATGAGGCTTAAACAGGAGGATGCTCATGGCTCTACAAATTTAGTGGCTTCATGATACGAGCGGATGTCCGGTTCCAAATCGTTGAAAAAATCCTTGGTATGCGCGCCCTGCTTGCTCCTTTGTTCAATCGTCTTGAGCAGCAACCCGCTCAGCCAATGGCATCGCTCCGGATTGTATTTCTTGTAATGAGGCAGAAGTCCCTGCAAAAGCACAACGGTGTTGCGCACATCCCAATTGCCGTCAGAGTGGTAATGTTCATTCTCTTGGGGTGCCGGAACAAAAGGAAGGTAGAGATAGTCGAGCAGATAGCGCTCTTCCACATTACGGCATGCCACCGCCATGTTGTCATAAGGTTTTGACGAGTAGCGCACGAGCAATCCCTCATTATATAAGTTTTTCAGTATTTCACGAGGCATATTTTTTCTGTGGAGCGATGGGGCATATGCCGCATAATAGACGGGGTGCTTACTATGCTCCCCTATCCAATCCAATATCATCAAATTCCCAACATACCAATCTCTCGCAGGATCACTCTCGTCGTACTTTGGCAAGGCACTCACCCACTTATCATCTGGCCAAGGAACTTTACATTGGTTCCAAATAGTGCCCCAATCGCCATTTCTGTGTACCAAAACCTTGTCTTTGTGCAGACCAAACACCACCTGAATCATCTTCTTGGGAATCAATTCGCCTTCATTGTCACCCAAATAGATGCCCCCCTCTTCCATTCCCTGCATTTCGTTATAATGATAATAAAGGACATCAGCCGGAAACAGGCCACTTTCATAATAGCGGGTCAGCATGTCGTCCAAACGCTTGCCTCCTTTCTCATACAAAAACCAGCACCACTTGTCATAGTCTTCTTTCAAAGGACGCTCGGGCAAACGCTTCAATGCCTCTTCGCCAAATTTCCGGCACTTTGCCCAATCGTGGCAGGTCTCCATTGCCAGCAGATAATAAGTATAGGTGTCAGGAATCGCCTTTTTGACACATGCCATGAATTCCTTTTCGTTCGCTTGTGAAGTATAGTCAGGAACAAAGTGACTATAAAAAATACGCGCCTCATACAAGTTTCTCCACCCCATCTCGTCTTTGGGATGCTCTTCCACGTATGTCTCCCACTTCTGAAGCCTCTTCAAAATGGTGATGGAATCCTCCAGCACATTCCATCGTTCATATTCCACGCCTTCCGCTTCAGGGTCACTCGTCCCTTGCGTCATGCGACTTATCCAATTCTCAAATCCAGAACTCTGCGTGTCCTGACCTTTCTGCTGAAGTTGATTGCATGAGCAAAGCAGCCCTGCGACAACCATTATCAAACCAATTGTACTTTTCTTCATTTTCCGTATAAATTCATTGTTACGTTTCTTGTTTCCGATTTCGAAAGCATCTTGACGTCATCTATGCCTTTCTGATACAGCATACACCTGAAATTCGACATCATCACAAAAAAAATCACAATAAGAAACGTTCTCAAGTTTCTGAAGTAGTTAAGTAGTCAGTAGTTAAGTAGTTAAGCCGATACTCAGGCTGGCGGGAATCTCATTTGCAAGGTAACGGCTTTAACTCCTGAGCGAAGCGATAACTCCTTTAACTCCTTAACTCCTAAAGAAGTTGAGCATTTGCGAAACTTGAATACCTTTATATTATATATACGACGTTATCGCGGAAATATCTCGTTCGGGGCATTCACGTCATGCTGTTACCGCCTCCGAGAGTCATTCCGAGCCACAAAGTTACAAAAAGGCATAAAAATAGGCCCTTGGCTAAATCTGAAAAAGAAATGCCAAGGGCTAATGTCTCAACTTAGGTTGAGAGTTTCTACCTGTTATAGACTATTATTTGCCGCCAAACGTAATGTCACGCCGTATTTTGCTGACAGTATT
>JAEEOD010000389.1 GCA_016284115.1 Bacteroidaceae bacterium | reverse complement strand
ATGATAGAGCCGAGTCTTACGGACTTTACTCCATGCAAATGCAGGGAGCCATTACTATATTTGCCGCAAACATCAAAAGAATCCTCAAACTCATCTGAGCAGAGAGTATTCATGCCTATACGAAGGCCTGTAAGACGAAATACACCACTATAACGGCTTACAGGCTATCAAAAAAACAAAACAAAAGCAGATTGCAAATCCGCATATTAACGGTTATATGCAATCTGCTTTTTGTTAATAATCGAGAAGCCTTACTAACTTGAAGGGTTTTTCAGTGCCCTCCATTTCTGCAGCCTTTATTTTTGTATCTTCAGGCGGAGGCTGTTGAGTACGACGCTGACGCTAGAGAATGCCATGAGGGCACTGGCAAGCATCGGAGTGATCTGCCATGAATAGCCAAAGAGATAGGGGAGGCCAGCTGCAAGGGGGATGCACACCATATTATATATAAAAGCCCAGAAGAGGTTTTGGTGAATCATATTGACGGTGCGTCGTGAAAGATGAATGGCATCTGGGATGCGTCTGAGGTCATTGCCCATTAGTGTTACTTGTGCTACTTCCATCGCCACATCAGTACCTTGGCTCATGGCGATGCTTACATTTGCTGCTGCCAAAGCCTGTGAGTCGTTGATGCCATCACCTACCATCGCTACTTGTTTTCCTTGGCTTTGTAACTCACGTACAAGGTTTTCCTTGTATTGAGTCAATACTTGACTTTGATAATGTTCGATGCCTGCTTTCTCTGCCCAATAACGTGCTGCCTCATCTTTATCGCCACTCATCATGTGGATATCAACACCTTGCTGCTTTAATTGCTGTACTGCAGTTTGGGCAGAATTCTTCAGCTTTTCACCATTATAACCTGCATTATCTAATTCTGTCAACGTTCCTGTTTTGTCAAACACCATGGCATTAACCTGACATAGGCCTTCAAGAGCAGTGGCATCCTTGATAAGGATATGTTGCTCTGCTGCTTTGCCAATGCCTACCATCAGGGCAGTAGGGGTAGCCAAGCCTAAAGCACAAGGACAAGCAATAACAAGTACAGATACTGCAGAGAGAATGGCTTGTGGTAGTTTGTCCATGCCTCCAAATATCAACCAAAGGATGCAAGTGAGCAAGGCTATCGCCATTACAGTTGGTACAAATATCAGAGCTATCTTATCAACTGTGCGCTGTACGGGGGCCTTAGAACCTTGTGCTTGCTGCACCATCTTGATAATGCCTGCCAATACGGTGCTTTCACCTACTTGTTGTGCCTCGAATTGGAACGTGCCTTGGCGTACGATGGTACCAGCTAACACCTTGTCGCCTACATGCTTTTCCACAGGTATTGCTTCGCCACTAATCATTGACTCATCAATAAAGGTGGTGTTTTCTGTCACAATTCCATCTACTGGCACTTTCTCACCAGGGCGTACTTCTATGATGTCTTCTGGCTGTATAGTAGCTATAGGCACCTCTGACAGTTCTCCCATTTGTAGCACTCGGGCTGTCTTAGGTTGTAGTCCCATCAGGGCTCGGATGGAGGAGGCGGTGCCATTCTTGGCACGTTCCTCTAACAATCTGCCTGTGAGGACAAAGGTGATGATCATCACGGAGGCATCAAAGTAGGTGTGATTCTCTATGCCACGACTATCCCAAAAACTATCTCCCCAGAAAGTATTGAACACACTAAAGGCGAAAGATACTGCCGTTGATAGGGCTACTAGTGTGTCCATATTGGCAGAACCATGTCGCAATTGGCGCCAGGCAATGCTATAGAACTGTCGTCCGCAATAGGTTAAATTGATGATTGATATAATCATCATTATAATATTGTTTGTCAGGTTATTGCCAAAACTTATAAATTGCATGGAAAGGGACATGCAGCAGAGTGCCAGTACCCATGACACAATCACTCGCTTGCGTAAGTCGAGGTAGCTCTGGCGTTCTATAGCTTCCAGGTCTCTGTCGGGTTCTGTCACCAGGTCATAGCCGATGCCCTGCAGTGCTTCCTTCATATTGTCAAGGCTCACCACCGCTGGGTCATAGTCCACCAATGCCGTCCTACTAGCCAATGACACGGCACAGCTATCCACGCCCTGCAATCCGCTGAGCTTCTTCTCAACATTTGCAGCGCATACTGCACACATCATTCCAACTACTGGCACCGTTATTTTCATTAGTAATTATAATTTATGATGGATAAAACTGACATATGTTTCTGCAGCGTTAAGAAAATCGGGAAAGTTTTCCGTATGAAAGCGCAGACTGTTTGAGCGAAGCGAGTTTCTGCGGTTTAGGAAAACGTGAGCGATTTTTAGTGGAAGAAACTCAGGCAGTTTTACCATCATTAATGTTTACATATTTATTCTCTAAATATTGAGCAAAGATTCGAGCAGCAGATTCAACCTTAGCTGCACAAGGACGTGTCTTGTAGTACTCAGCTGTGCGAGGAGAGGCGATGTAATTGCCACGAACCTTCTCATGGCCTTTAATACCTAAAATCTCGGCACAGATAAGACTGCCATTGACTTGCTCTGACTGGGCAAGGAGCTCTTGCACCACCTTATAGCAAGCTGATTTGCCGGCTTGGTCGTTACCTTCAGTCTGTCCACAATCTAAACCTACCAACATAACGATGCCTGATACTGCCCCACACATCATGCGAAGCCGTCCGACACCGCCACCAAAGCCTGCAGCAATGCGGTTCGCCATCGTTTCGTCCAGACCGTAGAGGTCGGCAAAAGCAGCTACTACACTCTGGCAACAGCCATAGCCTGACATGAAGTTATCAACCGCACGGGCCACTCTCTTATCCAGCTCTTCTTTCGTTATTTCTTTCATTACATTTAGTTATTATTGGGGAATTACCATTATCTAATCACCCTGTTTCTGGAACAAAGGTACAAACTTTCGCGCTGAGCGACAAATAACCCTGTTTTTTCTCTGTTAATAGTTCTTAAATGGAGACTTGAAGCGTTGATTATATCGGCTTTTCTTTTTAATTTTGTAATTTGATAGATAGACCGGTCGAACGATGAGGTCTACGTCAATAAAAAGTGGTTTGTAAAAACAATTTTATTAACTAATAAAAAATTATGATTTATTCAACTGAAGTTAAGAACATGTGTAGCGTCACCAAGGGCGCTTACCACGGTCCTGCTCCAATACCTGAGGAAGGTAAGTGGATTCAGGCTAAAGAGATCAAAGACATCTCAGGTTACACTCATGGTATTGGCTGGTGCGCACCTCAGCAAGGTACTTGTAAGCTGAGCTTGAACGTAAAGGATGGTATCATTCAGGAAGCATTGGTAGAGACCATCGGTTGCACCGGTATGACTCACTCAGCTGCTATGGCTAGCGAGATCCTGCCTGGCAAGACCATCCTCGAAGCT